>JAPLMO010000067.1 GCA_026386995.1 Planctomycetota bacterium
AGCCTTCCGCTGCTCGGCCGCGGGGGGCGTGGCGGACGGCGGGGGCAACGCGGTCTTCTTCGCGGCGTCCTTGCTACCTTCGTCGAGGACCTTCGCGGTCTTCAAGGCGGGTTTCTCGCCCTCGCCGCTCGCGGCCGACGGGTCGGCTTCGCCGGCAGGCCGGCCGGCGGGCGGCTTCGCCGGGGCCGGGGGCCGAGCGAACGCGGCCGCTGCGTCGCCGCCCGCGACCTCTTTGCCGCCTGCAAGACGCTGGGCGGGTTGATTCGCCTTGGCGAACTCCCACTGCCGCAGTTGGTCCTGAAGCCCGCGGATGGCCCGGAACTCGGAACTGGACTCCGCCGCAACGGTCAGCCCCCGGGCCTGGGCCAGGCGACTGCCGAAGCGGGAGATGCTGTCGCGGTCGGCCAGGACGAGCCAGACGTTCTCGCCGTTGCGCACGGCCTTGTAGTACACGCCCGCCGCGGCTGGTATGTAGTACCTGCCCGCCGCCGCGGACTGGTCGAACTCCTCAGACGGCTCTTTCTGCGCCGCGGGATCGGACCGCTTCTCGACCCCCTCGTACTGCATCTGCGGAGTCGCCAACTTGGCCTTGCGGCCGCTGCGGTCGGAGGCCAGCGACTGCCAGCCGGCCGCCTTGAAAAGTTCCACCAGGCCCTGGTCGGCTTCCGCCGGAGACTCGGCCTGGATGACCAGTTGATTGCCTGCCCGGCCGAGTGCGTCTTGCGTGGCTGCGCGCGAGAGTTGATCGCCGTCGCCGTCGCCCTCTCCCCAGGCGGCCGCCTTCATGGCCTGCTCCAGCGCCTCGGAGCCGTCCGCCGCGGTCCCGTGACCCGACGCCTTGCCGCGCATCCTCGCGCCGAGGGTGACATCGCTGTCGGACAATGCGGCGATTTCGCCGCGCGCCACAACACCTGCTTTCGCGGCCGGACGGGCCGGTTGGGCCGGCTTGCTCGCCGAAGGAGCGGCCGGCGCGGCCGCCACCTGTGTCGGGGCCGGCGCCGCTGCCGGACGGGCCGATGGGGCCGGCTCGCCCAGCGGACGAGCGGCCGGCACGGCCGCCAACTGTGCCCGGGCCGGTGCCGCTGCCGGGGGCGGCGCCGCTGTCACGACCAGCAACTCAACCGCAGCGGCAGTCGGCGCAGGGGCCGGAATCGGCGCCTTTTCAGGCGCCATGGCGACCCCGGCGCTGATGATAGTCCCGTCGCTGTAGCCGTAGGTGTTGTCGCCGTTGAGGGTGATCGTTCCCAGGTCTCGAGCGCGGCCTGCGCTGCCCCCTGCCGCGGGCTGCTCCCCAAAATACATGGTGTTCGTGCCGCCATTCAGCCCGGCGACCGAATACGACGAGACCGCCGTGGGCGCCTGGATGAGCCGGCCGTTGGCGCTCACCACTTGCAGCGTGCCGCCGTTGATGAAGGTGTCGCCCGTGTAGGTGTTGCCGCCCGTGTAGGTGTTGGCGCCGGCAAGGTTCATGGTGCCGGATATTGTGCCGTTGCCGACCTGGAGTTGTTCGAGCGCATCGCTGTCGTTGAAACGGAGGTCTGTCCAATTAAGACTCGTGACCTTCGTCCCGTCGCCTTCAAGGTTATAAGTCCGGCCCAGCGAACCACCGTTAAAGTCGAGCGTGCCGTACGCGCTGGCGTCGGCCAGGGTCAGCGTTCCGTTTCCGACCTTTGACAGGAGCGCGCTTTGAGCCGGCTTTTCTTCCCTGGCGCGGGTGAACCGATTCGCGCGGTCGCGGGCCGGCACAACACCCTCCCGGTCCATCTCCATGGACCAGGTTGGGGCTTTGTCGGCTTGCGCCGTCTTGGCCCAACCGGCCTGCAAATCGGCGTCGGTGCTGCTCCTGGCGGCCGCGCTGGCGGTCGGAGCCATACGCCGCCCATTGACCTCCTCCTCGTAGAACTCAGCCGATTTCGGCGCCATCGTGACGTACAGGTCGCGGCCCTTCTCCTTCCACTCGTCGGCCGCTTTATCGGCCACTCCGGACCCCGGCTGAGAAGCCTTCGGCCCGCCGACCTCGCTCAGGTAGGCGAAGATGCCGATACCGATCGCCAGTGCGAGCGTGGCCGCCACCGCCAGCGCGCGAGGCCACAGGCGGGCCCGCCGCATCGGCAACGTGCGTTCCTGCGGCGGCGGCTCGATGGCGGCGCCGACGGCCAGGATGCCCCGCCGCTCGATCTCGCGCATCACGTCGTCGGTCAGGTGCCCCGGCGCGGGACGGGCGGGCAGGCGGCCCAGGAGGTCCACGGTGGCCCGCAGGTCGTCGGCCAAGGCCCGGCATTCGGCGCAGGCATCGAGGTGGGCCCGAACGGCGGCCGACAGGTCGGCCGTCAGTTCCCGGTCCAGATAGGCCGAAAGATGTTCACGCACCTGGTCGCACAACATGAGCCGTCACCTTTTACGCCCCACGAACACTTTGCTTTTTCGCCGGCACCCCGCGGCTTCCGCCGCGGGCTCGAACCTGGTTCTACTGCTTCAAAAGCGGTTTCAGTTTATCACGCAGCATCAGCCTGGCGCGGTGCAAGCGCGACTTCACGGTGCCCGCCGGCAGGCCCAGAATCTCCGCCATGTCATTATAGTCGCAGTGCTGGATGTCGCGCAGCACGACAATCGTGCGGTGTTCCTCGTCCAGACCGTTGAGGGCCTGCTGGACGGCGGTCTCAGTCTCGGCCGCCAGCATCGGGTCGGCCGGATCGGGGGCCGCCGGGTCGGGCCAGCCGGCCTCGGCCGCCGGGTCGTCATCGGATACGGGTCCCAACCCCACATGGGTCCATCTCCTTTTTCGGCGGTGGCTGAGCGCCGTGTTCACCGCAATCCGGAAGAGCCACGTGTAGAGGCCGCTTCCGCCGCGAAAGCCGTCGAGATTCTCATAGGCCTTCACGAAAGTGTCCTGCAACAGGTCCCGCGCATCCTCGGTCGATCCGACGAGCCTGTAAATCACGTTGTGCAGGCGGTCCTGGTATAGTTCGACGATTGCAGCGAAGGCCGTGCCGTCGCCGCCGACCGTGCGGCTCACGAGTTCCTGGTCCGTCAGAGGTGTCCTGAGCGGAGCCGCCGGGCCGTCTCTTGATTCCGGTCGAGATGCCACCTGTCAGACCGCTCCTTTAGACGCCGAAGGTTGCCCGAGGTTCCCGGAAATTTCCGCCGCAGAGCGCGGCCGCACTCCCTGCGCCCCGGACCTTTCGCCGACCTACTATAAACTTCGCCCCGCCGCGCGGCAAGAGGGCCGGCGCCGGCCTTCTTGCCGTACGTGTCCGGTGCGGTGCGCAGAGACCCCCTTCTCTCGGCACACGGCAGCATCGTACCCGCCCGGCGCGGGCACATTGTAAAAAGTTTGTAACGTACGCCCCCGCACAGGGTATCATGCTGCGGCCGCCGCACAGAGAGGCAAGGAGTCCGCCATGGCCGCAGAGCGACACGGCATCGCCGCCGCCGGAAACTGGATTATCGACCACGTCTATATCTGCGACTGTTTCCCGCAGGAGGAGGCCCTGGCCAACATCCTGGCGGAGGGCCGCGGCACGGGCGGGGCGCCGTACAATTGCCTGGTGGACCTCGCGCGGCTCGGGCCGCCGCCGGGAGGCCGCCCCATTCCGCTGGAGGCCATCGGCCTGGTGGGCGACGACGCCGATGGCGAGTTCATCCGCCGCAGCATGGCCGACCTGGGCGTCGACACCGCCGCCCTGACCGCCACCTCCGCCGCGCCGACTTCGCACACGCTGGTCTGCGTCTCCAGGCCGACGGGCCGGCGGACGTTCTTTCATAACCGCGGCGCCAACGCCCACTTCGCCCCCGCCCACGTGCGGGTCGAAAACATCCGCGCGCGGCTGGTCCACATCGGATACCTGCTCCTTCTGGACCGCTTCGACGAGCCCGACGCCGAGTTCGGCACGGCGGCCGCGAGGCTTCTGGCGCGGCTCCAGGCGGCGGGCATCGAGACGAGCATCGACGTGGTCAGCGAAGACAGCCGGCGGTTCCCGCAGATCGTCAAGCCCGCCCTCAGGCACGCCGACTACGCCATCCTGAACGAGTTCGAGGCCGGCCGCACCACGGGCCACGAACTCCGCCCCGCCAACAAGCCCGACCCGAAGGCGATCCGCGCCTGTGCCGGGGAACTCCTGCGCCTGGGCGTCAAGCGCCTGGTCTGCATCCACATGCCGGAAGGCGGATACGTGCTGACGGCCGACGGGCGGGAGCACTGGCAGCCGTCGCTGGCGCTGCCGGAAGGGTACATCCGCGGCGGGGCCGGCGCGGGCGATGCCTTCTGCGCGGGGGTGCTCTACGGCCTGCACGAGCGGTGGCCGGTGGAGCGGAGCCTGCAACTTGCGGTGTGCGCCGCGGCCGTGTGCCTGTCGGACCCCACCTGCACGGCGGCGGCGTGCAGCCTGGCGGAGACGATGCGGCTGGCGGAGAAGTATCCGTACCGGGCGGGCTAAAACTCGCGGCCCGGCGCCACGGCGGTCTTCGCCGCAGAGGCGAGTTTGGCCGTCAGGGGCGCAAGTTTCTGCTCCAGCGTGTGGGCGGTGAACGGACGCAGGATGAAGTAATCGGCGCTGCCGGCGTCGGGCGTCTGCTCCAGTTTCGCCATGTCGTCCTCGGTGGTGATGAGCACGACGTGGATGTGCCGCCGCTGCTTCTGCCGGACCTTCCGCAGAAAATCCAGGCCGACGGCCATGCCCATTTCCCACTCAATGAAGATCACGTCGGTCTTCAGGGGGTCCATCTTGGTCAGGCCGTCGCCGAGCGACCGGGCCTCGGTGAAGGAGAACTGCGCCAGGCGCGTGTCGCTCAGCATCTTCATAAAATCGGCGCGCTGGATATCGGCGCAGTTGATGACGAGGGCGTTCAGACGCATCTCTTGCCTCCCAACTAACACTACAGCGCCACTTAGACCTTTGCACGGTCGAAAACGCGGTTTGCGCGGCGGGTACGGAGACCCGCCGCGCAAATTGTAATCTAGCGCTGTCGTACTATTATCGGACTAATCGACGGGGAACTTCAGCCGCATGGGGCCTGTATGTGTTTAGCGCCAGCACCAAGGTGTGGCACGGCTGGCTTGTCCAGCCGTGGCGGAAGCCCTGCGACGTTTCCCACGGCTGGACAAGCCAGCCGTGCCACATCCGATATTGCGGCGCGCGCCACACGCCAAACACGTACCAGGGCATGCCCTATCCGTGCGGCAGGACGACCACCTTCAGGTGTTCGCCGCCGGGGGTGGACATCAGTTGGAAGCCGCGCGGCGTCTCATCCAGCACCAGCCGGTGGGTGATCATGTCGGCCACGGGCACGCGGCGGGCGGCGATCAACTCCAACGCCACCGTCGCATCGTAGGGCGAGTTGCCGTAGGAGGGCTTCAAGGTGACATCGTTGCGCCAGAACTCGTTCAGCGGCACGGGCAGTTCCACGCCGGGATCGGTGGTGGCGAAGCACAGGACCGTTCCGCCGCGGTCCACGGAGGCCAGGGCCTGCTTGAACGGGGCCAGCGCCCCCGCGCAGACGATCACGAGGTCCGCCGGGCGGCCGCCGTTGGCCTCGCGGACAAGGCGCGGCACGTCGCCGCGGGCGTCGAAGGCGGCGTCGGCCCCGAAGCGGCGAGCAAGGCCCAGCCGGAACTCGGAGATGTCGGTGGCGATGATCCGCCCCGCCCCGAGGGCCTTCGCCAGCGCGATGTGGAGGATGCCCGATATACCCGACCCAAGGACGGCCACCGTCTGCCCGGGCCGCAGGGCCGCCGACCGCTGCCCGCGGACGACGCACGCCAACGGCTCGACGAACGAGCCTTCCTCGAACGTCACGTGGTCGGGCAGCGGAAAGACGCCGCGGTCCGTCTGAATCGCGGGCACACGCACGTACTGGCAGAAGCCGCCGGGGTCGAAATTCGTCGTGTGTAGCGTCTCGCAGGCCGTGTGGTAGCCCGCGAGGCAGTAGTGGCAGGTGTTGCAGGGGACGTGGTGCGAGACCGCCACGCGCAGGCCCACTTGGTACTTCTTGACGCCCTCGCCCAGGGCGACGATCTCGCCCGCAATCTCGTGCCCGAGGACGATCGGCGCCTTCTTGATGCGATACCACTCCAGGACGTCGCTGCCGCAGATGCCGGAGGCGAGAATCTTGACGAGGACCTCGCCCGGCCCGATCTTCGGGACCGGCCGCTCCTGGATGCGGACGTCGGCGTTACGGTAATAGACGGCCGCGCGCTGGGTTGGGGGAATTACTGTCAAAGTTCCTTCGCTCCCATGACTGCCTTCTTGGAGCTACGCAACACGAGACACTCCCTCGTTGCATCAGTAGATTACAGTTGGTGCCTGGACCGGCACTGCTCCCGCATTGCTTATCAGAACGCCAAGTCGGGCCACCATTGTCTCAGCCTGGCAAATATCCTCTGAGGAACAAGCCCGACCAGCCCTGCAGATCCAACAGCGGCCTCTGGAGCCACACGTAAGGCGTAATGGGCCAGAGCGTCTGCACTGGTCAAGATAACCTTGCTCACCTTGAGCGGGTTGGGAGCAGATCTGCTGTCAGCCTCCGGCTCGAAAACGTATATCCGTGCAGGCGCCCTATTCTTCACGCCCGCCGTGAAATGTTCTCCAGGTCGCGCCAAAGCGTAGATGCCATGACCAAGGGCAGTCATGTCCGGTTTGCCCAGGTGGGGTTGCCAGCTATCCCAAACGGCCGTCGGTATCGCCAGTGTACAACCGGCGCACTGGCGTGCCACCCCCAATTGGAACTTGAAAGCAAGCTGATAGAACGTTCGCTTGAAGACGTTAGCCTTGTTGGGGCCTTCAATTTTGTCCCCTAGCCATTGCGGATACTGGCGGATGGCCTTGTAGAACTGCTTGCCATGAAGGCGCAATGCGTCTTTCATGTTCTTGACCGCATTGCGATAGGTGCCATGGAAGTCCATGGTTTGCACTTCGAGAATTCCAAATCTACCCACTCCATGGTGGCCACCCTTGCAGACGATCTCAACTAAAGTCATGTCAAAGGCGATCTCGGGCGACCTTTCGGTCGCCGGAATGGATATTTCACCGCCCAATTTCTCGTGGAAAAAAACGAGTACTCTATCGCCGATCTCCAAAGCCTGCGCCGCTTGGCGCCTGGCTTGCTCCGATGCCAATGACGTTACTGGAAGGAGAAGCACCCTCTGACGGGGTTCCATTCCAAAGAGGTTCTTAGCTGCGTTTTCGACAAGTTCAGAGCCGAGAACGCGATTGGGGCAGACCAGCCAATCTTGACGCTGCCCATTGCTCTCGCTGCTGATAGTACACACACCTTGGGAGGCCGGCGACTTAATGCATGGCCGCTCTGAACGTGTTATGCGCGAAAGGAACGGGCAAAGCGCATGCTGCTGATGGCGGAACGCCTTCTCATCTTCCAGGACCTTGGGATACACACGGTAGCCATACCATTCGCTTACGAAATTGGCCCTAGATGATGTGTTCATAGTCGAGGTTCTTTGTGGGGGGGTTTTTGAAATCTTGTGAGGGCTTCACGCGAGGCCTCGTAGTATTCCGGGACAACATCAAAACCAATTGCTTTGCGCCCTGTAGCAGCAGCCAGGCACAACGCGCGACCCGTTCCGCAGAAAGGGTCAAGAACCACGCCGTTAGGGGGACAAGAAGATTCGATTCTCGGAAGGATGAGTTCCTCTGGAAAAGTAGCCGAATGCCCGTTTCGCCCGGGAGCCACATTGCAGACCACCACGTCCATCCCTCCCGGCTGCGCCTTGCTCATATCGTAGTAGTACTTGGCGCGTCCCTCCTTCGGCTTGTGAACAAAATGGAACAAATGCTCGTGTGCAAGTCGAAGTCTGTCCGCCTCAGGACGCGGCGGGACGTTAGGCTTGTACCAGATCATATCGTTGCGCAATATCCAGTTGTCGTCCTGCATCCGGATGGCAAAGCGCGCTGGTATCAGGAGGAGTTGCTTCTCCTGGCGGTACCCGCCCATAGGCATACGCCTGCGGATACGCGGATTATCTCCCAAGCCCTGCCGCCCCTTATCTCGGATACTGGACCAGCGGGAAAAATAGGTGTCGCCGATGTTTACCCACAAACTTCCGGTGCTCTTGAGCACCCGCCTCAGGCGCGCGAATATCTCGGCAAGGTGATACACATACCAGTCTGGAATAGGCTCGAGGCCCAAGATGCCGCCGTTCTTGCGGTACCAATCATAAGGAGGAACATCGGCCACCTCGTGTCCCAGCGCCTTCCATTCACTCAGTAAGGCCCAGTTGTGCTGCAAGCCATAAGTTCTCAACCCCCAGTAAGGCGGAGAAGTAATTATGAGATCAACGACCGGCTGGAGTTCCAAGGCCAGGTCGTACGCGTCACCCTGCAACACTATTGAATCGCCAAGCCGATTCTCCAGGCTTCCAGAAGCCCTGGAACTCGAACAAGAATGTGAGGAAGGGTCGGAACCCTTGCTTCTGCGCTTGCTGACCCGCCTAACCAGCATGCACTGCGTTTTCTGCGCCAAGGCTACATGCTCCGCTTGAGTTCCTTGTGTGCTGCTCATCGCGCTTCATTTCTCCCTTTGGCTCCCGACTAGGATACTACAGAGAGTTCCCAGGTCAAGTACCGGTTTGGGCAATCGCTTCTCGCCAAGCGGAATTCCGTCAAGCAGCAAGGCACGTGTCTTCACCTTGAACTTGGAATTTTGCTTTCCATGAAGCAGCCGCCCCCGCGGTTGCAGGGGCGGTGCTCCATTTCAGCCACCGGCCCGGTGAGGGATCGGCAGCGTTGACTGGCTGCGGTCTGTAAGCCCGCGCCAACATCAATACCTTATCCGAAAACAGGGGTTATCATAGCGGGCCGCGGGATTCAAGCAAGACGTTTTCCGGCGGGTGATGTTCCGCGTCACTTACGAGGCCGTTGCGGCTCGCGGGCCGGGCCGATATAATCAGCCCCGAGACAGGATTGTGCGCGGCGGGTCTCCCGACCTGCCGCGCGGCCGCATCAGGAGACCCGATGCACATTCTGGCGCTGGAAACCAGCGGCGCGCGGGGCGGCATCGCCCTGGCGGACGGGGCCGACCTTCTCGAGGAAACAGTGCTCGAAGAAGGCATGCGCCACGGGCGCGACCTCGTCCCGGCCGCTAAGGCGGCCTGCGAGCGGGCCGGCTGGAACCCGCGCCGCATCGACCTTGTGGCCGTCAGCATCGGCCCTGGCTCGTTCACGGGCATCCGCATTGCCGTCACGCTGGCGAAGGTGATGGCGTTCGACACCGGCGCCAAAGTCGTGGCCGTGCCGAGCATGCGTGTGATGGCCGAAAACGCCCCGCCCGACCGCCGGCGGGTTGCGGCGATCGTCGACGCCAAGCGGGGGGGCCTCTTTGCGAGCATCTTCGAGCGACGCAGCAAAGACGACGTCATTCGAGCCCCGAACGTAAGTTCGGGGTCGTCCGCACCCGGGGCGATGCTCGAAGAGTTCAACGAGATTTTTCGCCCCGCGCTCATCGAGCCGGAAGACCTCGCGCGGCATCTGGAGGCCCCGGCCTTTATCCTGGGGCGCGGCCTCGTCAAGGGCCGCGACGCCCTGAAGGCGTTCGACCTGGCGACCGAGGACCTCTGGGACCCCCGGCCCGCCGTGGTCGCGCGCCTGGGCGCGGAACTGGCCGCGCGCGGCGAGTTTGCCGATCCGCTGCGCCTCGAGCCCATCTACATCCGCCCGCCCGACGCCCAGGAAATCTGGGAACGACGCAGGCGCCTCGGCGCGTAACGCCGACACGCTGTCCGGCCGCGGTAATGTCCGTCGCCGTGTGCGGCGACGGCTAAACGGGAAACTGCGAAAGGGCCACTTATGCGGCCGAAACCAGAGATCTTCTGCCCCGTGGTGCCCTTCGACCGCGACGTCTCGCGAATGGACGAAGGCGAGTTGCGACAGTACGCCGCCGCGCTGCCCAGCGCCGAGTTCCCCCCGGTGCGCTGGACGGGCGACGGTCTGGACGACCTCGCGTACCCCGACGGCGCGCGTTTCGGCCCGCCCTCGACGGACGACCTGGCCCTTTTGTTCGGCCCCGGCGGCACAGAGTGGCAGAGCATCTCCAACCGGACGGTCGTCGATCTGGGGGCACTGCTGGCGGCTTTCGAGAAACGGTGCCTGGCCGAGGCCGGCCCCGACCGCAAGGCATGGCCGCCACTGGTCCTGATGCGGTGCCTCATCAAGCGGTGCAACGTCGAGGGTGTTACGGCGGGCGCCCACGTGCGGCTGCTGACGTGCGTGTTTGTCGAGCCGGCACGGTTCGGGTTCTCGCAACTGGCGCGCGGCATAGACCTCTTGGGGAGCATCTTCGCTCACGAGGCCCATTTTACGGGCTCCACGATCGAGGAGCGGGCACACTTTCAGGCCGTGGCGTTCCTGCGGGGGGTGTGGTTCCACGAGACGCAGTTCGGGTGCGACACGAGATTCAACGAGACGGCCTTCAACGGGCCGCTTTCGTTCGAGCACGCCCGGCTGGACGAGGCGCTGGACCTCTCGCCGGCATTCCTCCAGGGGGTCACGTGGATCGACCTGACCGGCATGCGCGTCGGCGGCCGCACGTCGCTCGCCGGAGACCTCCGGGCACGGCTGGAGCAGGTCCAGGGACGCATCCTCGGCGAGCACGGCCAGTGCCTGAGCGCCCCCGACCAGCACGCCCCCACCCGCCACGCACGACAGGAGGCGGCAGCCTATGCGGCCAATCAGTACAGCATCCTGGCGGGGAATTTCGCTCGTTCCTCCGGCCCCGGCTCTTGGGGGGCCGCAGACTGGTGCCACTCGCGGTATCTCGACCTCTGGCGGCAGGTGTCATGGCTGAGGGGCGATTACTGGGCCTGGCTGAAGAGTTTCCTCTTCAAGATCTGCCTGGGCAACGGCATCTGGCTGAAGTACCCGCTGGAACTGGCGATCGTGGTGATTTTGGGGTTCGGCCTGCTCTACTCGGCGGGGTTCTCGGACGATATCCGGGCCGATTCGCGGATGATCTCGACCGAGGCCGCGCCCGCGGCCCTTTCAATGGCATCCAGCGGGCCCGACGTGTGCAGCCTGGCCGAAATCAACCCGCCGTACGTGCGTGTGGCCACGGCCCTCTATTTCTCGGCCATTACGTTCACGACGGTGGGCTACGGCGACTGGCACCCAATAGGCTGGGCCCGCCTCTTTGCCGCCACGGAGGCACTTTCGGGCATCACCATCATGTCGGCGTTCACGGTTATCCTGGTCCGCAAGATCATTCGGTAGGGCGAAGAGAAGCGGGAACCGGGAACGGCGAGTCGCGAATCGCAAGACGGCAACAAGCCCGCGGCACTGCCGCAGGATGGACCGGCGGAAATCGGACGGAACCGGAAACACGCCAGGGGCGGGACCGGAAAAGCCTTGCGCGCGGCAGCGAACGGCGGGCAGCCACACAGGGTTGCCCCTACAGGGGACCCGCTCAGCGCGCGGTGGTAGGGGCGGCCCTACGTGGCCGCCCATGCCGTGCAAACGACCTGGCAGCCGGCGCGTGCATGGAACGAGAACGCCACAGGAGAAGATGCGTAGCGTACCCCTTGGCCGTCAGACTCGAATTTAGGCCGGAGCACGCGGACCTACAACCCATTCACAGAGGCTTGCAAGTTTGCTTGCAGTCTCCCTATACACCCTGCTCGGCAGCAGTTGACGAATGATCAGGGCATGGGCGGGGTTTTCAGAAATGGGGGCTCTTGTCACTCCAACTACGCCTGGCCTTATTCCTCTCACAGCACCAGTTGCCAGCCTTACCACGCCAGCGTGGCCAGGTCGCCGCGCCAGCGTCTCGTCCGGCGTGCTAAGGCTGCCAAGATCGACGGATGTGTCAGGGTCCGTACTCTTGAAGGCTCCTGAAGATACCGCGTTCGCATCTTTCACCCACTTCGGATGAATAGTCCTGAATAGCAACTCGGAATCCAGAATACTCGGATCGTCCTTCAGGGATGGGTCTGAATCCATCGGGCGCCCTCATGCCTCGGCAAGCCAGTCAAGGAGTTCTCGGCTTTTGTTGATATCAGAGATTGGGTACTCGCCCGATTCAATTATCCTACCGGACGGGGCCGCTTCTGCACAAAGGAAGCCTATTGTTCGCTCGTCAATCAATTCTAATTCGACCTCTTTGCTCCCGAATGACCATTCAAGTTGCAGACCGCCGCCAGCAATGGGGCAAACGAATGGTAGCGGCAAATCATCTCTCTGCAGGTACTGCAAGAGGTTGGCGGTGGCCTCGACAAATTGCGAGTTTGGCGGAGGTCCTCCCTCACTATCCCAACCGTACGGAAGGCTGGCAACTGACTCGAGCCGGTCTAGTGCCTGCTTCAACCGGTTGCAGCCATTACTGACACGTGTAGTAGTAATGTCCCCGCGGTCCGTGCTGGAAAAGCCCAAAAACACTAGGTGTCCGGGATCTGCGGCACGGACATTACTCTTACCGGGATCAATAGCCCCGACGGGCGGCACAGTAAAAATATCCCTGGCAACCGCATGCAGGCTCTTGCTCCCGGCACCGGCCCCCGGCTTCTCCTCAATCACAGCGTGGTCGACGACCACCCGAATCCGGCCATCGGGTTCCCCTTCTTCGACGCCGCCACCCATCGTGCTTATGCGATCAAGAATAGCCGAAAACCACGAGCCGCCAGGGGTAGCAATACCAAATGCGTTGGGCGCAAGCATGGTCATGCCAGTTTCTCCCAAAGGGCATCCGTTCTCTTATCGGCAAGATCGACGAATCCCTTGACAATCCATTCATGAGCGATATCGAACCACTCGTTCATAGATTTGGGATCAACGGTGCCTACCGGCCTTCCCCGCGCGGCTAATACAAGTTGGATGGCCTTGATATTCCCGGGTGGAGGGAGCCGAACAGGGACCATCTCAACGTGCAACCGCCCCGGTTGGCCAGGAAAAGTAAAGTGCGAGGACCACTGTACCTTTTCTGGGGAAGGCAGGTAGCTACCACGCGTTCTCCAGGCAAGCGGCGAGAAGACATTGCCGAGGTCCGCCATTGAAGCCCAACCCTGGCCTTCCTTTATGCGATTGACATAGGTAAGTTCGCATTGAGTAATTTCCGGCGAAGGCAGGCGGCTCTCTTTCAGGAAGCGCAGAAATCCATCCCAGTGCCCAAGGAAATCTTTCCGTATCCTCGCGAATTCGGGGTACCCGTCGGTCTCGGACATCTTTCGCCAATTGTGTATAAACTTGTCGCGCTGGACCTGGATTATACGCGTCTCGCTACTGTCAATAAACCACAGCCTCGGCATGGGCGGCGTACCAATACCAAAAGCAAACGCCGCGCCACCTTGGTCATCATCCATGGACACGGGCTCGTGCTGGGGTAGTATTGGGGCCTGTTCCTGCGCTTTACCGAACACCTCCTGTATTGTTTTCCAGTAGAGCCCAACATGTGCTGCCGTCATTTCGCGCAGAGGAGCAAACTGGACGGCGATTGCCACCTCCACAACCGGCGGTTTCTTGTAATCTGGAGACTTCGCCATTGTAATGCTCCGCTTCGTGAACTTCGGCCTCCGCCCATGCGCCATTGTACGCATAATACAAGTTCGCCCTCAAGGATTGCAAGCAAATCATGCCGCCGAAGTCAATCGCGGGATCAGGAACCTTACGGGTAGGCCTCCTGGCCCCTTGCACCCCTCACCTGGCCTTCGGCCCGAGCATGTAGGGTGCGTGCTCTGCACGCACCATCCGCCGAAGGGCGGCAGGTCAAGCCGGCAGGCAAAGAGGACCCGCAACGCCTTCTTTCGACCCTACTGCTCGACCAGCGAATCGAAGACGCGGACCTTTTTCCAGTTATCCTTGTTCTCTTCGATGAACTTCAGGTGCCGCGCGGCGGTCTGGTAGGCGTCGTGCGAGGCGGCGTCCTTGAAGACCACGTGCAGGGCCACGTCGAAGTCGCGGTCGTTGACGGGGCGGTTGCACTCCTCGGCCATCGTGCCGGCGGCAAAGAAGACCTGGCCGGGATGGCCCGAGAGGTGCTTCTTGCAGGCCGCAACGAGTTTCTCTCTGGCCGCAGGGGCGGCGTCGTTCAGGCTGAAGTAGACGTTGTGTGCGAGCATCTTGGCGCCGGCGGCGCGCTCCGGCGTGCTTCAGAAGAATCATTTCGATGTCGGAGGCGATCATGAGCGATCTTACCTTTCACCCCCCTGGCGGGCAAAGTACGCCACCTTCTCCAGAGAGACGGTCATGTCAATATCTTCAACATACATGTGCGGCGGGACGCGCAGCCGCACGGGGGCGAAGTTTAGAATTCCCCGAATGCCCGCCTGCACGAGCGCATCGGCCACGTCCTGTGCGGCCTGGGCCGGAACCGTGATAATCGCCAGGCGGATGCCCTGGGCCTGGGCCACCTCGTACAGGTGCTCCATGGCGTAACAGCGGCAGCCGTGGATCGCGCGGTTGACCTTGTAGAGGTCGTTGTCGAAGGCCGCGACGATCTGGAGGTTCGGGCGCCGCCCGGCGAAGTAAGACAGGATGGCCTTGCCGAGGTTGCCGACGCCCACCAGGGCCACCCCCTGGCCGCCCGGGGCATCGAGGAACTCCCGCAGGCTCTCGATGAGCCGGGTCACCTCGTAGCCCTGCGTCGAACTGCCGGAGTAGCCGACGACCATGAGGTCGCGGCGGACCTGGGCGGCCGAGCAGCCGGCGATGGTGGCCAACTGGTGCGAATAGATGTTGCGAGCGCCTTCGCTCTGGAGCACGTGCAGGAGACGTCGGTATAGGCTTAGTCGGCCTATGCTTCTGTCAGAAATCATTGTCGCTCCTTTTTGCACGCCCACGGTGCGTGAATCCGGGAAGGTCGTTATATCTTTCACAATATGATGCGGGACGGCGGATGCCTTGTCAAGCAGGATTCGCCGACCATCCATCCCAGTGATGCGAACCCGCCGCACGACTCTAACCCATTGTCCGTGCTAGGGTTATGCTCGGCCGCCGCAGGCCCCCAGACGGCACCTTCATGACTTGTGAAATCTCTCTCGTTGCCGATGGCAGGCCAGAAACCGCCCTCTGCCATGCCTGGCGAACAGCGCGCTGGGCATGCCACCATGCTTGGGCCGAATGAGCGCCCGAAACTGAGGGGATAGCACACCCCACCCTTCCGACTTGACACGGACACGGATTATCCGTATTCGTAGTACCAACTCTCCAATCCAGAAAGGACCGATTTATGGCCACACCGCACGATCAGGGTCTCATTCGCATCAGCCGGCGCAACCTGCTCCAGGTGACAGGCGGCGCCGCCGCATTGGCCGCCATCGGCCTCGGCGCTCACGGGGCCGAAGAGGCCAAACCTGCCGCCGGCGCGACCCCTGCGGCCGACCCTCCCAAGGAGGGCGCCCCCTTGAAGGGCCGCATCAAGCAGTCGGTCTGCAAGTGGTGCTTCAGCAAGATCCCGCTGGATGAACTCTGCCAGGCGATCCAGAAGATGGGCATGAAGGGCGTGGACCTGCTGAACCCAAACGACTTCCCGACCCTGAAGAAATACGGCATGGTCTGCACGATGGTCAACAGCCACGGCATCGGCAAGGGCTTCAACCGCAAGGAAAACTGGGACGAGTGCATCAAGAAGGTCCGAAGCGCCATCGAGGCCGCCGCCGAGTACGGGTACCCGAACGTCATCTGCTTCTCGGGCAACCGCCAGGGGATGGACGACAAGGAGGGCGCGGCCAACTGCGTCGAGGGCCTCAAGCAGATCGCCCCCTTCGCCGAGGAGAAGAAAGTCACGATCTGCATGGAACTTCTGAACTCCAAGGACCACAAGGACTACATGTGCGACTCCGGCGACTGGGCCGCCGACGTCTGTAAGCGCACCGGCAGCCCGCGCATCAAGTTCCTCTACGACATTTGCCACGCCGCCACGATGGGCGAAGACATCATCCCCACCTTTCAGAAGCACGTGGAATTCATCGGCCACATCCATACGGGCGGGTACCCGGGGCGCGGCGAGATCGACTCGTCGCAGAAACTCGATTACCCGGCCATCATGAAGGCCATCGCCGAATCGAAGTTCGACGGCTGGGTGGCCCACGAATTTCTGCCGAAGGGCAAGGACCCGTTTAAGTCGCTGGCCGAGGCCGTGAAGATCTGCGACGTTTAAGCGACCGTTCCAGGTTCAGGACGCCTTGCCGCGGGACACCTATAGAGGCCCTCCAGGCGGCCGGCCCGACGCGCCGGAAGGCCCATAGGTGTCCACCGTACTGCGTCAATCGCGAAGGGGCAGGAGCCCTGTCTATGGGGCTTCTGATCCCCAGGCCCCCTACCCTTGGGGGAGAGGGTGGCCGAAGGCCGGGTGAGAGGTGCCGCTCGCCGGCAACTCCCCCCCCCGCCTCCCTCCCGCGGTGGGGAGAGGGGAGAACGGCTATCCGCCGCGCGAAGTCGCACTGTAGTCCTACTTCCGGCGCCTTCGCAGGAGCGCCGCGATGCCGCCTGCGGCCAGTAGCGCCATCGTGGCAGGCTCGGGCGTGGCCTGGGCGCGAACCATGGCCACGTACGGAAGGCCCAGATCCTCGAACCAACCTGCGAGTGACGCCCCCGCAAGATCATTGAGGTCAAGGGCGCTTGCGCTGGCGGAAAACCAGGAGCGGTGCGGTGCGTACCCCTCCGTGTCATAATCAATA
The DNA here is from genome assembly GCA_026386995.1 of Planctomycetota bacterium. Next base: position 16,613 of record JAPLMO010000067.1, read on the forward strand.
GGAGCGATTGTGCCGTAATTGTAGGCTCCCACGAAGAAGTAGCCGGAGACCGTGACCGGCGTGATGGGAATCGTGATCCAGCCGATGTTTTCTGTGGTGACTGTGAAGGGCGTCCGCGACAGCACCCGGGCATCCGCCGGGTAGCCGTTGCCGCCGCTGTCCCTCCAGACGACGGCCTCAAACGAGCCAATCTCGTGCAGGGAAATCTCGACGGCGTTGATCTTGTCGCCGCCGGGCTGGACGGTGCTGAACTTGACCATCCATGCCAGGTACGCGCTGGTGCCCGCGCCGCCGTGGTTGTCCTCCGTGCCGTCGTCGTACTGGTAGATCACCCCCGCACCGGCCGCCGCCGGCAGACACGCCAACATCGTTACGGCTATCAGCATCAACCTGTTCATAGGCGTCTCGCTCTCCATTCTGTACCCTTGCGGCAGCCATGCCGCCGCAGGGCTTAAACCCCTTGCTTTGCCCATTAGACGCGGTAAAATAAGGCGGAGAAAAACGTGACCACACGAAAACAGATCAAACTGGTTCAAGAAGGCGAGTACGTCGCCGAGGTCGAGGTCGAAATCATCGAGTCCGACGAGGGATGGGCGCCGTACCTTTCGCTCCAGGACGCTCGCAAGTTGGACGCCGTGCGCGAAGCCTTACGCCACGGCGACCTCCCCGCCGCCATGAAGGCCGCTCGTGTCTTTCGCCTCACCCCGGTCACCGGCTAATACTACAACGCTGAGTGAGTTTGCGCGGCGGGTCTCCGTACCCGCCGCGCAAAGTAGCATTGTAGTACTAGCCGACCGCATTGCCGCACGATTACCCCTCTTCACTTTTCAATTTCTTTGACGCCCGCGGGACCGACCCGCAGGCGGTTGATTTCAATCTGCCGGGCGGACCTGGAGGGGAGGCCCGCCCGGCGGTTGCGGGGATAGATACTTCAGTTACTTCTTGCTGCTGCGCCTGCAGCGAAGAAGCGTCGCGATGCCGCCCACGGCCAGAAAGGCCATCGTGGCGGGTTCGGGAACAAAGTTGTCGGCGCCCCATGTTGCAGTTCCACTTGATGCCGTTGCCCCGTAGTGGAGCAAGGTGTTGCCACTGCCCCAAGTGCCACTTCCTGTCCAGTTAGCCATATCGTCACTTCCAGATGCTGACGGAAGAATCGCCATGCCAAAAGTGGTATAGTTTGCAAGAACATCAGCGAAAGAGCCGCCCGATGACAAGTAATTCCATTGGACAAAATTCTCGGGCTTCAGCTCGATGCTCTTCAGCACCCAGTCGGCATCCGTACCTGAACCAAACGCACTATCGTTCAGATTTATGCTGTAGGCTGCCTTTGATATCCAGAAATTGGATGTGCCACCTGGCAACCCCTCAGTCGCAATTGTCCAGCGGGCATAGACCGTATTCCCTGATACGCGGCCTTGCCAATTGGCCGTGCTTCTCACATCGGCCTGCAGCGTTTTATTAGTAAGATCGCCCAGTGTAGCCGCGGCGGTTATGCCCTTTGTGCCCATCCAGTACGGTCGGCTTTCCCAAGATGTGCCGGGCGAACTCTGATAGATGCTGCCATCCGGCGAGCCAACCCCATAAGAGCCTGTCCAGGGGGCGGTACTATTGGGGTATAGGGTTTCATACGACACATTGTAGTAGCCCACCGTTGACTGTTGCCATCCTTGTGCATCAGCGTCAAAAGTATAAATGGAAGCCTGTACCGCCCCGGCCAGGATCAGCAATCCTGCCACTGCCATGAGACTTGCGAAAATCTTCATTTTACGGCTCCTTGGACCCATTCAGGTCCGGCGCCGGCCCACGGTCATCGATCTGGAACTCTCTTGTCAGCGTTAATCCGGCGTGACCCAGGCTCGGCGCGGCACAAAAACCCCTCATCGCGAAACGCCGCCGGCAAGTCCTCCTCACCGGCGGTTGGCCTGCGGCAGGGCAGCGACATCACCCTCGGCCACGGGCCGGGCGGATCGGAACGCCTGTCCCGACCCGATCGCGCTTCATTCCTCCTTGAAGGGTCTTACGTCAACCCGTGCTTTCATCTCTCACGTCCGTCACAAGATGCGTGTATCGTTTTCGCGTCCCGGCGGGAAAGTCCCGCTGACGGTTGTTTTCAATTTGCCGGGCGAAGTCGGAAGGGCACCTCGCCCGGCGGTTGCTCAGGATAGATACTTCCGTTACTTCTTGCTGCTGCGCCTGCGGCGAAGGAGCGTCGCGATGCCGCCCGCGGCCAGAAGCGCCATCGTGGCGGGTTCGGGGGTCAGTTGTATCTGCGAGACAGTGAACGTAGTCTCAGAAGTATTGCTCATGCCGATCTGCGGGCCGAAGAACGCAGCGTAGGTGTCGCTGTAGTCGTCACTGGCCTCGATATAGTCGATTGCCCCACCGAATGTGCCGGTGGTTAGTGCGGTACCCCACTTCCCGTCCTCCCCGTTCTTTATCTTCACATCCGCCGCGGTGTCGAGATCGAATGTATAGATGAAGTCTCCCTCCGCCCCTGTCCGTCCCATCGGGGACATGTTGATCATCACCGTGGAGCCGCTGCCGCCCGTTGGGCTAAGATAGAGGCTGCCGTAAACCGCATCCGGGTGGTTCATGCCACTAACCGTGAACCCGCCCCCATCGATATCGCCGACTTTAAGATGGTAAGCCTGCGTATTGATCCGGGCGAACACGGAGGCCCAATCCGAACCATACGCATCATCATCAGAATTTATCCATGGACGTGCAGGGACATACGCGCCAACGTCTACGGTAATAACCGGCAAGTAACTAGTGTTAGCCGGGGGGGTCCCCGAGTCACCGTCCACATAGTAGTCCGTCGCGGTTTCAAAGTTCCATGTGTAGGTTCCTGCGTTGGCCGCTGCGCAAGTCAGCAGCATCATCGCCATCACACTCATTGCCACAATCATTGAACGCTTCATTTTCAGGCTCCTTAGGCCCTCTGCGGGCCGTTGCGTCGCGCCTGCATCGTGGGGGTCTTTCCCGACCGACCGCATTGCCGCGCGACCGCGTGTGTTCACTTTTCACATTCCATGACGCCCGCGGGACCGACCCGCCGGCGGTTGCACCCGTCGGCCCCTGGCGTGGCTATAGCGACAGCCCCGCCCGCAGGCCGTAAGGAACGTTTACTTCTTCATCCGACGACGACGCGCAAGCACGCCGATGCCGCCGACGGCCAGGAAGGCCATCGTGGCCGGCTCGGGAACGATCGACAAGGACAGGTTGTCAACATAGGCATCCATAGAACCCATGGCTCCCGATGATGCACGCATCTCAATATATTCAACGGTTGTATAGGCACCGGCTGTGAACGCCCGCGTACCCAAGGAAGAGCCGTTTAGGAAGGCTTCGGCAATCCCCGTCCCGTTGTTCACCACTATACTCATATTGGCCCACTTGTTTTCGAGGTCGCTCTGCGTGAAGGCGACGGCCAATTCGATACCGCCCACCCCGAAACCGATTCGTTGCGTTTGCGTGGCATCTTTCCACGTCTCAATGACGGTGTGGTAATAGGGGGCATCATTCATCATGTCGTCATACGTATAAACCGGACGCAGAGCCACTTTCAAAGAGCGGGAACCATAATTTCCCGGAACGACCGCAAACCACGCGGTGGGAAGATACTGGTCGTAGTTTAGGGTCAGGATATCCGTAGCCCCCACCGACAACACGGAGTCCAAGTAACGCGCCTCAGTGTGGCCGCTGGAATCCGCTCTCGCCTTCACCGCCTGGGTGCCCTCATAGATGGCGTTCTGAACGGTGAAATCCGAACCACCACCCCAGTTCTGCCACCCGTCCTGCCCGCCTAGGTTGCCGATGGCGTACGTCGTCGGCTCAAATCCGGTCTGGTACACAATGCCGGCCTGCGTCGTGCTCGCCAACACCAGTAGACCTGCCACTGCCATAAGACTTGCGAAAATCTTCATTTTAAGGCTCCTTGGACCCATTCGGGTCCGGCGCCGGTCCTCGGTCATCGATCTGGATTTCTCTTGCCAGCACTTATCCAGCGTGACCCAGGCTCGGCGTAGTACAAAAACCCCTCATCGCGAAACGCCGCCGGCAAGGCCCCCTCACCGGCGGTTGGCCTGCGGCAGGGCAGCGACATCACCCTCAGCCGCGGGCCGGACGGATCGGAACGCCTGTCCCGACCTGATCGTCAGTCTATTCCTCCTTCGAGTGTTCACCCGGCCGCTACCACGTCGCGGCACGTTCACTTATGAAGTCATCCGGCGGCCGGACGGACACCCGCATCCGTCACCCGGCACGGTCGCTGCGGCAGGGAACCGTCACCCATTGGGTGTTTGACGCGTTCGCATCTGCCGCGGCGGCGCTGCCCCCGGCGCGGGGGCGGCGTCCGACCGCCGGTCAATCCTTAATGCTCTGTCAGTTGTCAAATGCTGAATGGCCGGGTGGCAGTCGCGCGGTGGGCAGTCTTGCCCACCGCGCGGCGGGCAAGACTGCCCGCCGCGCTCATGCGGGGCCGCGGCAACCGTCCGCGTGGGTGCGAAGCACCCACCCTACATTTCGGCAACGGCAACCGTCCTACGCGGCCAACCGTGCGGAACATCGCATGGCCCGGCGTCGGTCGTCCCAGGGCGGTCTTGCGTCCGGATGCCGCGATAAACTGAGCACCACGGGGCCGTTTCCGGCCGCCTGGTAACTCTCGCGGGCCTGGCGTCTTGCTGCCGGCTTGTTGCCGCTAGTCGCTTGTTTGTGAGTACCATTCATGATCGAGTCCCCTTGTTCCCGCCGGAGAGGCCGATCCCCTGGCGGGGCTATGCCACTGGTTCTGTTCAGGCCGCCTGGCGATAGCGAGGCGAAAGCCTCTTGCCGCGGATCCTGTCCGTCATGTAAGTGGTGCGCTGAAAGCCCTTTTGCCGCATCTGCGTCTCAGACCGCTCGTTAAGTTCGCGGTCGATGGCCGCGCTGACGGCGTAGAGTTCGTCGTCCGACAGCGCCTGTACCCGCTGAATGATGGCGTTCATAGGAATCGCTCCTGTCTTGTGGAACGTGCCGACCCTGCTGGGAAAACCGCGGTGAACACGCCGAGGCCAACCCGTCAGGCCGCCTCCGAAAGCGACGCCGCCACTTTGCGGGCCACGCGCCGGACCGTCACGTGCGGCTCGACCTCGCACATCCGCCGCAAGTGGGCGACCCGCGCCCGGCGGTCCAACTCCACGTCAACGGCGTCAAATACGGCCCGGCCGCTGACGGCACAAAGCCCCAACAACTCTTCTCCTGTCATCTGCCTGAGAATGCTGTTCATGGCGCTCATGGTTCTGCTCCCAGATTCCAATTCCTTCGGACGGTCCCCCCCGAGCGCCACCGCGGCGCCAGGGTGCTTCTACCCAGGCCGGCCACAAGCCGGCCCGGGTTTATGCTCCTTCAGCCAGCGGAATGGAGATTCGCGCGAGCGGCTCGAAGAACACCTCCCACTCCGGCTGGCCCATCGGCCCGGCCAGGAGCGTGACGCCCCGCACACGCACGAAGACTTCCAGCCCGTTGTGCAGTTGCTCGGAGTAGACGGCGACCCGCCGCGGCCCGATGCGCGGCAGTGCCCGCTCCAGGACGGCCATAGCCTCGCCGGGCTGCCGCGTGGCGTCGATGATGGCCACGACGGCGTCGTCCAGGGCATGGGCGACGACGGCCGGATCGCTCGACAAGACCAGCCGCATGGAGAACCGCCCCTCGCTGCGCGCCCAGCCTGCCACCTGGTACAGCAGGGATTCCTCGGCGTAAAACAGCACGATCTCCCCATAACGATTAATAAGCATCTGTAGGCATCCCCTCTCCGGGACACTATCCGCCCGTCAAAACCCCCACGCGTCACCAGTGATAGAGCAAGCGTCATGCCAATATGCAGGGAATCACAAGAACTGCCCTGGCGCGGGCGCCGGAGGGGTTTTTGCGGCGGGAATCACAGGCGGGCGGCCGGCGCGACGCGGTTACTGTCGCAAGGCGCGGCAGCGGGTGTGTCGCAGAATGCGACAACAGAAGTTTCAAGTTTCAGGTTTCAAGTTTCAAGTTGAAGGAACCCGACAGACGGAAAGGGCATGGGAACTGAGGCGTGACTTGGAACCTGGAACCCGCCCTTAATGACCGCTGCATTGCCAAAGGAACACGCTGTCATTCTGAGGCCCGCTTGCGGGCCGAAGAATCTCGCTGTGACGCCGCGGGAAAGACGAGATTCTTCGCTTCGCTCAGAGCCTGTGATTTTTTCGCGCGCTTTTTTAGGACAAGGGCGCTATAACTGTGGCCATGAACAATCACGAGATCGAAGCGGGCCGTGAAGTCGGGCCGAAGGTGCGGTTGCGGAAGCCGG
>JAPLMO010000020.1 GCA_026386995.1 Planctomycetota bacterium
GGGCACGCCGGCGTTGCGGAAGAACGTCTCCTCGTGCGGCAGGATGCAGGCCACGCGCGTGTAGCGGCGGCGGAGTTTCCGGACGCGCCACGGGGCCCACGCCCAGAGTTGCGGCGGGATGTACCAGAGCAGGGGCACACGCCGGGCCCTCATGCGGCTGGCCAGCAAAAAGTGGAAGCCCGGGCAGTCGATCGTCACGGCCACGTCGGGCCGCCAGGCGCCGAAAAAGCGGTCCGTGCGGCTCAGCAGTTCCAGGTACCGCCAGAACGAGCCGAAGATCGGCAGGACGCCGATGATGCCGAAGTCGACGGTGTTGGCGAAGAGCCGCGCCCCGGCCGCTTGCATGCGCGGGCCGCCGAGGGCGACGATCTCGGCCTCGGGCGCGAGGGTGCGCAATGCACGGATGAGGCCCGCCCCGTGCAGGTCGCCCGAGGCTTCGCCGGCGCTTATGAAGATGCGAGGATGGCCCACCCGTTTGGCTCCCGAAGGCTTGTGTGCAAAGGATTCTAGCAAGGCGGGGCGGGGGCGACAACGGTCTAGTTGGCCGCCGCCTCCGCCCTACCGCGAGGTGGCTGTCTTGCGCGGCGGGTACGGAGACCCGCCGCGCAAAAATTCTTTGGTTCTTCGTGCGGTTCTGTTCAGCGGATTTTTGAGCCGGGGGCCAGCGGCGCGGCGACGGTCAGCGGCACGACGCGGTCGCCTTCCTGGGCTGCCAGGAGCATCCCCTCCGACCGTTCGCCCCTAAGTATGGCCGGCTCGAGGTTCGCCACAACGACGACCAGCGTGTCCTTGAGGGCCTCGGGGGGCATGTAGGGCTTCAGGCCCGCCACGAGTTGGCGCTTGCCCAGTTCCGGCCCGAGGTCAACGTCGAGAATGTACAGTTTGGCCGCGTTCGGGTGGTCGCGCACATCGAGGACCTTGCCGATGCGCAGTTGCACCCGCGCGAATTCCTGGATGTTGACCAGGTCCGGCGCGGGGGCCGGTGTGGGGGCCGGGGGCGGTGCGGCAGGGGGAGGCGTTGCGGTCATTTCATCACCTTTCAATTCAAACGCGGAACTCGGAATGCGGATCAAGTTCGTCACAGTCGCTGTGCGGCCAAACTCGCCAACTCGCTCCGTTCGCTCGTCTTCAGCATAACGTGGCCCATCAGGTCCAGGCCTTTCATGCGGTCGGCGGCGTACGTGAGGCCGTTGGAGGAAGAGTCGAGGTACGGGTTATCGATCTGCCACGGGTCGCCGGTGAGGACGAGTTTCGAGTCTTCGCCGATGCGGCTGATGACGGTCTTGACCTCGCGGGGGGTGAGGTTCTGGGCCTCATCGACGATGATGAACTGGTCGGGAATGCTGCGGCCGCGTATGTAGGTAAGGGCCTCCAGTTCCAGCGCTCCTGTGTCGATCAGGGCCCGGATGCGCTCGTCCATGCCGCCGGTGCCGTCGGTCTTCTTGGTGCGCAGGATGTAGGCGAGGTTGTCGAAGATGGGCTGCATCCAGTGGTAGAGTTTCTCTTCCTTCGCGCCCGGCAGGTACCCGATGTCCTGGCCGAAGGGGATGACGGGGCGCGACACGAGCATTTTCTCGTACTTCTTTTCGGCCAGCACCTTTTGCAGGCCGCACGCCACGGCCATCAGGGTCTTGCCCGTGCCGGCTGGCCCGAGAAGCGTCACGAGGCGCACCTGGTCGAGCATCAGCAGTTCAATGGCCATGCGCTGCTGGAGGTTCCGGGCCGAGACGTTCTGGTACGAGTTGCCGCCGAACTTCAGGGCCACGACCTTCCGCTGGTGCGAATCGTAGCGGCCGACGGCGATGTTCTTCGGGTCCGACTCGTCCGTCATCACGCAGAACTCGTTGGGCAGCAGTTCGCCGCAGATCGGCTCGATCCACTTGTCCTTCTCAAACTTGTCGATAACCTGCCGCTTGACGGCCGCCTCGCGGTAACCGAGGTAGATGTGGCTGAAATCGACCTTGTGCCTCTCGTAGTCCTGCGTGTTGATGCCCAGGGCGTCGCTCTTGATGCGGGCGTTGATGTCCTTGGAAATGAAGATCGTCGTCTTGCCCTCTTCCTTCAGGCGATAGGCGACGCCGATGATCCGGTCGTCGGCCTCGTTGGGGTCCAGGAGGGCGTGCGGCGGCGTCCGGTCGTCGAGGACGATGCGGACCGTGCCGCCGGTCTCCGCAACCGGCACGCCTTCGGCCAGGCGCCCGTCGCCGCGCAGGCGGTCGAGGAACCGGATGACCTGCCGCGCGTGCTCGCCGACGTCGTCGGAGCCCTTCTTGAACTTGTCGAGTTCCTCGATGACCTTGAAGGGCAGCACGACCTCGTTGTCGCCGAACGCCGTCAGGGCCGAGGGGTCGTGCAGCAGAACGCTCGTGTCCAGAACGAAATACTTCTTTGCCATTTCAACTCCAGTTCAAGGTTGCAGCGATTTTGATCTTCGCACTGAACCCTCCCCACGATATCCTATTCATCGGCCCGCCGGGGTTCAAGGTTTAGGCGAAGGCGCACCAAACTCAAGTGGCGTACAAACCCAAGTGGGAGCGATTCCGTCCGAAGGAATCTTGTGCCTGAAGGAATTTTGGTGACCGCCGCGGCCTTTTTGTGTTAATCATAGTGACGCTGTTCGACGGCTTACGCCGCCGGCGGGCCTGGCAGGGCGAACGGGTCGGGCCGGTCTGCGGCAGAAAACGGTTCTAAAGGAGATCGCCTCATGGCTGAACCCGGACGTTCCTCGAACAATCCGCGCCCGTCGGGCCTCACGCGGCGCGGGTTCCTGAAGACGGCAGCCCTGGCCACAGGGGCCTTGGCGGCGCCGGCCGTGATTCCCGCCTCCGTCCTGGGCAAGGGAGGCGCGGTCCCGCCCAGCGAGCGGATACTGGTGGGCGGCATCGGCCTCAGGGGCCGCGGCATGCACGATCTCAATTGGGTGTTGCCCGAGGCGGACGTGCAGTTCCTCGCCATCTGCGACGCCCAGAAAGGCGCCCGCGAGAATGTCAAGCGCGTCGTCGATGCGCGTTACGGCAACAGCGATTGCGCCATGTACCGCGACATCCGTGAGTTCCTGGCGACGCGCACCGACATCGACGCCATCGTCCAGGCCACCGGCGACCGCTGGCATGGCCTGGCCTCCATCCTGGTCATGCGCTCCGGCAAGGACGTGTACACCGAGAAGCCCTCCTGCATGACCATTGCCGAGGGCAAGGCGGTCGTCGAAACCGCGAATCGCTACGGCCGCGTTTACCAGACCGGCACGCAGCGCCTCAGCGAAGGCAACCACGTCTTCTGCATCGAGGCCGCCAAGATGGGACGCCTTGGCAAGGTCCACACCGCCTACGCCCACATCGCCCCCTGGGACGCCGCCCTGATGCGGACCGACTGGCTGCCCGAAGAGCCTTTGCCGCCCAAGGACGTTGTCGACTGGGACGAGTGGCTCGGGCCCTGCCCGTGGCGCCCGTTCAACAAGGCGTACATCGGCGGCGGCTGGCGGGGACACTACGATTTCCACACCAGTTGCATCGGCGAGTGGGGCGCCCATACGTTCGCCCAGGCCCATGCCGGCCTCGATATGCTCGATACGTCGCCCGTCCACTACCAGTACGTCAACAACGACAGCGGCGACGGCATGGTCACCACGTTCGCCAACGGCATGAAACTCATTCTGTCGAGGGGCGACAAGTACTGGCACGGCTCGTGCGGCATGCGGTTCGACGGCCCCGAAGGCTGGGCCGCGGCGGCAGACGGATACTCCAAGCCCGAGGTCTCCAACCCCGTTCTGATGGCCGACTACAAGAAGGTCATCGCCGACTACGTGGGGCGCACCGGGCGGTCCCTGAACCACATGCGCAACTTCCTCGATTGCGTCAAGTCGCGACAGCAGCCCGTCGCGAACCCGGAGGTCATGTACCGCTCCATGACCACCGTGCACGCCGCCAACATCTGCATGTGGCTGAAGCGCGACATGAAGTTCGACCCCGTCAAGGCCGAGTTCATCAACGATCCCGAAGCCAACCGCCTGCGCTCGCGCGCCATGCGGGAACCGTGGATTTACTAGACGATGAAGAACCGCCATCGAGCCCGCTGTGGCAGATGGGCTCGCGCGGTGGGCAGTCTTGCCCACCGCGCGGCGGGCACGACTGCCCGCACGTATTTAGCGTGTCAGGCAAGAATTGTCATTCTGAGCGAGCGAGCGCGAGCGAAGAATCTCGGCCGCCCGAAAGGCGAGATTCTTCGGCCCCGTAAACGGGGCCTCAGAATGACAGCGCAAAACACGTACGACTGCCCGCCGCGCTAGGCGGCCGGCATTCTCAGCAATGACGAACCATTAGCCCGAAAGGAACTACCGACATGTGGAAAACACTCGTCATCTCGGCCCTGCTGACATCATTGCTGGCGCCCCGTACCGCTGTTCCGGCCGGCGGGGTCACCCCGTTTGCCGAACCCAAGGACCAGCCGGCGCTCATCGCCGTCCTGAAGAACCCGGCCGCAACGCAAAAGGACAAGGCCGACGCCTGCCGCGAACTGGCCCACGTCGCCACGAAGGACGCGATTCCGGCCCTCGCTGCGCTTCTCGCCGATGAGAAATTCTCGCACATGGCCCGCTACGGCCTCGAGACCCTGCCGGACCCCGCCGTCGACGACCTGCTGCGCGACATGCTCGGCAAGGTCAAGGGCAGCCTCTTGACCGGCATGATCGGCAGCCTGGGCGCGCGGCGGGATGCCAAGAGCGTCGATGCCATCGCCCGGTTCCTCCCGGACGCCGACCCTGACGTGGCCGAGGCGGCCGCGCGGGCGCTGGGCAAGATCGGCACGGTCGATGCCGGCCGCGCGATCGAGGCCGCCCTGCCGAAGTCGCCCGCCGGCAACCGCGTGGCGTTCTGCGAAGGCCTCTTGCGCTGCGCCGAGGCCCTGGCCGCCGCCGGTAAGCAAAACGACGCACGCGGCATCTACGATCGCATGCGCTCACTCCAGGGCGCTCCGCACCAGGCCCGGACGGCCGCCCTGCGCGGGGCCATTCTCACGCGAGGCAAAGAAGGCATCCCGCTCCTGGTCGAAGCGATACGCGGCGACGACTACGTGCTCGTCGAGGCCGCCGCTCGCACCGCCATGGAACTGAAGGTCCCCGAAGTGACGCAGGCCGTGGCGGCCGAGGTGGCCACGCTCACGGGCGACAAGAAGATACTCTTCATCCAGGTCCTCGGATACCGCGGCGACACGAAGGCGGTGCCCGCCCTGCTGGCCGCAGCCAAGAGCGGCGACAAGGCCGTTCGCGTGGCGGCCATCCATGCCGCGACGGAGGTCCCGGACGCCTCGGCTGTGCCGGTCCTGGTCGAGTTGCTGAAAGACCCCACTCCCGAGATCGCCAAGGCCGCCCAGGAAAGCCTTGCCGCCATGCAGTGCCCCGCTGCCGATACGGCCATCGCCGCCGTGCTGGTGCAGGGGGACTCCAAGACGCGGGCCATGGTGATCGACCTCATCGCCCAGCGCCGCGCGGCCGGTGCTGCGCCCACACTGCTGAAGACCGCCGAGGACCCCGATGAGGCCGTCCGCCTGGCGAGCATCAAGGTCCTGAGCGATGTGGCGGGCGCCGCCGAGGTGCCGGTCATGGTCAGCCTGCTGGTGAAGGCCAAGACGCCGGGCGAGATGCAGGCGACCGAAGAAGCGCTGTCGGCGGTCTGCGTTCGGCAGAAAGACCGCTCGGCGTGCGGCGACCAGGTCGCCGGGGCGCTGGCGGGGGCGCAAGGGCCGGCGAAACTGGCACTCCTAAGGGTCCTGCGTTCGGTTGGCGGCTCGAAGGCCCTTGCGGCCGTCCGCGCCGCGGCCAAGGACCCGAACGCCGAAATCCAGGACATCGCCGTGCGGGCGATGTGCGAGTGGCAATCGGTCGAGGCGCTGCCCGACGTGAAGGAACTTGCCAAGACCGCCAAGGACCCGAAAGTCAAGATTCTGGCCCTGCGTGGTTATATCCGCCTCGTGCCGCTTGAAGAGGTTTCCAACGATAAGAAACTGGCGGCCCTCAAGGATGCGATGGCCATGTCCGAGCGCAATGAAGAGAAACGCCTCGTGCTGGCGGCCCTCGGCCACATCCCCACGGCCGCATCGCTGACCCTGGTCGTGCATAATGTGGCCAACCCCGACCTCAAGGACGAGGCGTGCCAGGCCGCCGTCGGCATCGCCGAGAAGATCGCCGACTCCAGTCCCGCCCAGGTCAACGCGGCCATGAAGCAGGTGATCACTGCGACGACCAACCAGCAGATCCAGAAGAAGGCCAAGGCCCTTGAGGCCCAGACCAAAGGCAAGGCCGGGGGGAAGTAGCGGGTGTAGGAACCGCCAGCACTACGTAACACACAGCGTCATTACGACAAACACAGCGCGGCGGGTCTCCTGACCCGCCGCGATATTTATGCTCCGAAATCGAGGCGTGGCCGAGTTCGGCCTAGCGCGGATGCCGTGTGCGACAGGTCGGACGCCTCCGGCGACTCGCCCCGACCCGCTTATCGTTCGCGTTGATATTGTGCAGCGGTGTTGCATCAGGTAAACACTCCTTTCGGAGATGCCCAAATCCAAGGGAACGCGTTGAATTCGGCCCGTTTAGCCGCTGCTCGGCTGATCGAGGCCCGCAACGGCGTTTCTTTTTCGCAACATCGTTTGATCTTTGGCTGCGCCTTCGGTTGCGGAATTCGCCGGCGCTAACCCTTTTATCCTTAAGTCGTTACGTCCACTCCCAAGAGGCAACCCGTATCTTGGCACAGTTCTTGCACTCAGTACGTCAGGAGTGTGTTGCGGGCTTGCCCTTGGAGAGGCAAACAGACTTTAAGTACATCAGAGCGTTGTTTCGAGCGGGGACCCCACGTGAAGCACATTCCCTGGCAGGCAGTACGGGCGGCCCCGTGCCTTTGTTGCAGAAGTCGTGATCGCCGGGGGGAGATGGACCAGGACGGGGCGTATTACGGAGGCAATGACCGCATGCTTCACGCCGGGAGGGGTTTGTCATGACAGGGCTTGCGGAAGAGACGGTTTTGAGTATCTCGGCTCTTGCCAGCAAGGAGTGAAACTGATGAAGAGAACAAGATCGACCGTTTTGCTGGCAGCGGTATTCATGGCGCTGCTCATCCTTCAGGCGGCGCCCGCACGGGCGACGGACAGGTACTGGATCGCCGGAGGCACTGACTGGTGGAATGACCCCGCCGCCTGGAGCCTTACAAGCGGCGGCGCCGGCGGCGCCGGGCAGCCTGTGAGCGGAGACAGGGCATATCTTAACGGCCCCGGATCGGGAGATACGCTCGTTTATTACTATACTGACAATGCCCCCTTGCATTTGTATACTCTCTATTTCGACGCCATGGGTTCCAGCATGACATTATGGCAAGGTTATCTCGGTTATAACCAGTCTCTGACGGTTGACTATGAAATCCTGGGCTATACCAGCGGCACGGGCACCTTCAAGCAGACCGGCGGGTTGCACACGGTTACGAACTGGCTCACTCTCGGCAGTCAGACAAACAGCGCCACCGGCGCCTATATCCTGAGTGGTGAAGGGAGCACTCTGGCCGCCGCGAATGAGACCATCGGCTATGCCGGCACGGGCACATTCAACCAGACCGGCGGGTCGAATAATACTGTTACGAACACGCTCAGCCTCGGCGAGAGCAGTTATGGCTCCGGCGGCAAAGGCACGTATAACCTGAGCGGCACAGGAAGCACTCTGTCCGCCGCGGATGAATGGATCGGCGTCGAAGGCACTGGCACCTTCAACCAGAACGGCGGGTCGAACACTGTGACGAACACGCTCACCATCGGCGATGGCGTTTACTCTGGGGGCACGGGGACTTATAAGCTGCGCTCGGGGAGTCTGTCGACTCACGATGAAATCATAGGCGAAGCCGGCACAGGTACCTTTAATCATACCGGCGGGAGGAATACGGTTACAAACGCGCTCACCCTCGGCGGCAAATATAAGGGCCTTGTCGGCAACGGCGCGTATAACCTGAGCGGCACGGTAGAAAGCAATCTTTCTGCTAACATTGAATACATCGGCTATGACGGTTCGGGCGCCTTCGTCCAGACCGGCGGAAGGAATACGGTTACAAGCACGCTCACTCTCGGCTATAACTCCGGCGGCAACGGCACTTATGACCTGAGCCACACGGGGAGTCTTTCTGCCGGGGATGAATATATCGGGAACTCCGGCACCGGCGTCTTCACCCAGACCGGCGGGAGCAATACGGTTACGAACCGCCTCACCCTCGGCGGCGGCAGCATTTATACCTCGATAGGCAACGGCACTTATAACCTGGGCGTTGCGGGGAGTCTGTCCGCCGGGGAGGAATATATCGGCGAATCCGGCAAGGGTACCTTCAACCAGACCGGCGGGACCCACACGGTTGCGAACGGGCTCACCCTCGGCGTCATCTCTAGCGGCGACGGCACTTATAACCTGAGCGTTGCAGAAAGCACTCTGTCGGCTGACCACGAGAACATAGGCTCTTTCGGCAAGGGCGCATTCAAACAGACCGGCGGGAGGAATACAGTCACGAACGATCTCACCGTCGGCGTTAACTCAAGCGGCAACGGTACTTACGAACTGAGCGACACGGGGAGTCTCTCCGCCGCGAATGAACTCATCGGCGCGTCCGGCAAGGGCGCCTTCACCCAGACCGGCGGGAGGAATACGGTGACGGACTGGCTCTGCCTCGGCTATTACTCCGGCGCCGGCGGCATCGGCAACGGCACCTACAACCTGAGCGGCACAGTAGAAAGCAATCTTTCGGCTGACACGGAATTCATCGGCTTTGAGGGTTCGGGCACCTTCAACCAGACCGGCGGAAGGAATACGGTGACGAAAACGCTCACCCTCGGCTATTCATTTGACGCGAACGGCACCTATAACCTAGGCGGCGTTGCAGAAAGCGCTCTGTCGGCTGACTCTGAGTACATCGGCTATGGCGGCACGGGCGCCTTTAACCAGACCGGCGGGACGAACACGATCAGGTATTCGCTGGCCATCGCTTCGCACTCCGGCAGCACGGGAACGTATAACCTTTCCGGCGGGCAACTGACAGCAGGGAATATTGTCAACAACGGTGCTTTCAATCAGTCCGGAGGAACCCTGCAGGGCAACCTGACGAACAACGGCGCCTTCACCTATTCGGGGGGTATATTCTCCAGTCGTCTGATCAATAAAGGCACGGCCATCTTTAACAGAGATTTCACGGCGGGCGACGGCATGGCGAACTACACGGATGTGACCTTCTCCAGGGGACGCACCATTACCCTGAACGGATCGGGCCTCGACAATTACGGGACAATTGTGCTGGACGGGGGCGCCCTGAACGGTTCGGGACGTCTCACCAACAACTTCGCAATGCAGGCCTACGGAACCATAGGCGGATCCGGCGGCTTCGTCAACGCGGGGTTCCTCTACCTCTCAGGCGGTGTCGTGTTGAGCAATACCGGCCCCAATATGAACACCGGCGCGATTAACCTCAACGGCTGGAATCTCATTCTCCAGGATGCAACACTCGAGAACACGGGCGCTATCAATGTGAGTTCCGCCATTACCGGAACAGGGAGCCTTACGAACAGCTACGGTGGCGCGATCAAGGGCAGAGGCAGCATAGACACGACGCTTTCCAACTCCGGCACGCTTGCAGCAAGTGGAGGGACCTTGACCCTGAGCGGAAATGTTACGAACGGCGCGACCGGCAGAATGGAAGCGGGCCGGGGGAATACGGTCGTGGTAACAAGGGGTCTTGCGGCGAACAACGGAACCATCGGCCTTGTCGGCGGCACTTTCGATAACAACGGCCAGACCCTGCACAACAACGGCCAGATCACGGGTTACGGGACCATAACGGCAGGCTACACAAGCCCTTTCCCCGCGATGACAATCTTGGGTATTGACAATGACGGCATGATGACCTTCTGGGGGTCGGGGACGGAGCAGACAAATATCAATGGGGGGCCGATCACGAGCAACAACCTCATCGGTGTCGGCATCAAGGGACAGACCAACCAGGCCGTGCGGTTCAATAGTGACGTGGTGAACAACGGGACCATCAAGGTCACCGACGCCACGGTGACCTTTGCCGGTTCCTTTACTAACACCGGCGCTTACATCAGCGACCCGGCACACAATTACTTCAACGACCTGACGGTCAGTCCCGGCGGATACCTCGCGGGCGGCGAGGGCGACGGGTTCTGCGTGTGCAAGAGCCTCATCAACAACAGCAGCCGCAGCACCCTCTGGGGCACGGACGAATCTCTCTTGGCGTTCTCAGGATCAGGTCCCCATGGCCTCTCCCTTGCAGGCGCCGACCTGGGAGCGACCATGGCAGGTTATGTAGACAACTTCGCATGGGGAACACTCAGTATTGAAGGCTCTGTCTCCCTCTCGGACGGCAACGCAACATCGGGGGGCGCCCAATACGTGGATGCAATCCTCGGCGTTGCGCTCGACGGCGGCACAGTCACCAACGTCACCGGCAACGGTTTCAACATCTATTACCTCGCCTCGGCGCAGGATAACGGATACCTGAAAGGGCTGACCTACAGCCTGTCCGATGGAGGGCGCCTCATCCCCGTACCCGATCCCCCAACGATGTGGCTCATAGGGTCGGGGCTGGCAGGACTCTTTGGCATGAGACGCAGATTCATGAAATAACAGGTTCCGGGCCTTGTCTACGCTCGTGACCATTCAGGACGAACGGGGGGGGAGGGTTTGGCGCGCCCGTTTTCCTGGGAGTTGCCCAGGGCTGTTACGTCATGGCCCTTCGGGCCGGAGGAGATTCTTCGGCCGCGCCGACGGGGACCTCGGCAGCCAGAAGGGCCGAAACGTAACAGCCTGGGGCAACGCCCCAGGTAACGGCAAACCATCCCCTCTCTTCCCAATCCGTTCGCCCTGAAAGGGCGCCACGACTTGATCCTTTTAGAGCCTGTCCGAGGAACCCTGAGCGGTTTGAGATTGCGTGGTTACTCCATCGGATGGCGCGGCAGGTCCGTAGACCCGCCGCGCACGTGCTGGATTCTCGGCAGTCTCAGGCAGCGTTACGTAATCGCCTGGTGCTCCGTCCGCGAGATGATCTCGTCCTGGAGTTCCCGCGAGATGTCGCAGAAGTAATCGCTGTACCCCGCGACGCGGACGATGAGGTCGCGGTGCGAATCTGGCTCGGCCTGGGCCTGGCGGAGCGTCTCGGCACGCACGACGTTGAACTGGACGTGGTGTCCGTTCATCCGGAAGTACCCCCGGACCATGCCGGCGAGTTTCTCGATGCTGTCCTCGTCGGCCATGAGGGCCGGCGTGAACTTCATGTTGAGGAGCGCCCCGCCGGTCTTCAAGTGGTCCATCTTGGCCGCGGATTTAAAGACGGCCGTCGGCCCCTGCCGGTCGGCGCCCTGCACGGGCGAGATGCCCTCCGACACCGGGAGGCCCGCCTTCCGCCCATCGGGCATGGCCCCCGTGACCGAGCCGAAGTAGATGTGGCAGGTGGTCGGAAGCATCTCGATGCGATAGTGGCCGCCCTTTAGGTTCGGCCGCCCATCCACTTCCTCCAAGAGGACGTTGAACGCGCGGACCGCCAGGCCGTCGGCGTAATCGTCGTCGTTGCCGTACTTGCGGGTCCGGTTGATGAGGCGCCGGCGGAGGACCTCGGCGCCCTGGAAATCGGCGTCGAGAATTTCTATAAGGTCCGCCAGGCCCGTTTTCTTCTCATCGAAGACCGCCTGCCTGACGGCCGCCAGGCAGTCCGCCAGACTCCCGATGCCGACGAACTGGATGTACGAGTTGTTGTACCGCGCCCCGCCCGCGTTGTAGTCCTTCCCCTTGCGGATGCAGTCGTCGGTGATGACCGAGAGGAAGGGCGCGGGCATCGTCTCGGTGTACATCCGCTCGATGGTGTCGTTGCCGGCGAACTTGATCTCGATAAAGTGGTGGAGTTGCCGGCGGAAGGCCGCGAACAGATCGTCGAACGTGGCGAGCGACTGCGGCGCGCCCGTGCGCGGACCAAGTTGCCTGCCCGTGCGCGGGTCCAGGCCGTCGTGCAGCGCCAGTTCCAGCACCTTGACGAGGTTAAAGTACCCCGTGAGGATGTACGCCTCCTTGCCGAACGCGCCCGTCTCGACGCAACCGCTGCACCCGCCGGCGCGGGCGTCCTCAAGGGTCTTGCCCTGCCTGAGTTGCTCGGCGACGACCGCATCGGCGTTAAAGAGCGACGGAAAGCCGTACCCCTTGCGGATGACGCGGAGGGCGTGCTTCAGCAGTTCATCTGGCGTCGCTCGCGCGAGTTGGATGTTGCTGCTCGGCTGGAGTAGGTGCATCTCGTCGATGATATCGAGCAAGAGGTGCGAGACCTCGTTTGAGCCGTCGCTGCCGTCTGCCAGCATGCCGCCGATGTTGATGTTGGCGAAGTCGGTGTACGTGCCGCTCTCGGCCGCCGTCACGCCGACCTTGGGCGGGGCGGGGTGGTTGTTGAACTTGATGAAGAACGCCTCCAGCAGTTCCCGCGCTGACGCGGCCGTCAGCGTCCCATCCGCCAAGCCCTTGCGGTAGAAGGGCAGAAGGTGCTGGTCCAGGTGGCCGGGGCAGAACGAGTCCCAGCCGTTCAGTTCCGTTATGACCGCCAGGTGGCAGAACCAGTATGCCTGGAGTGCCTCGTGGAAATCGCGCGGCGCGTGGGCCGGCACGTGCGTACAGGCGTCGGCGATCTTTTCAAGTTCCCGCTTGCGCGCGGCATCGCTTTCGCGCGCGGCCTGCTCGCGGGCCAGCGCGGCGTGGCGCGCGGCAAAAAGGATGACGGCGTCGCACGAGATGTCCATGCCGAGCAGTTGCTCGCGTTTGGCGGGGGCCTCTGGGTCGCCGGTGTCGAGGGCCGCCAGGGCCTGGGCGATGTCGCGCTTAAAGTCCAGCATTCCCTTGCGGTAAATCTTATCGTCGAGGACGGTGTGGCCGGGGGCACGCTGCTCCATGAACTCCGTAAAGATGCCGGCATCGTATGCGGCCCGCCACTCGTCGGTCATGGCCGCGAACAGCCGATCGCGCATGCTGCGGCCGCGCCAGTAGGGGATGACCTTGTCGCGGTAAACCTTTACGCACTCCTCCGAGATGGCGTAACTGGTCTTGGGGCGCGAGTTCAGGATGCGGAGGTCTTCGAGGCTGTGGCAGGTGAGTTCCGGATACGTGGGCGTTGCCTTCGGCCGCGGGCCGCGCTCGCCCACGATGAGTTCGCCCCGGCCCAGGTGCATCGCCTTGTGCTCGCACAGATGGAGGAAGCATCTGGCCCGCATGATGGGGACCGAGAACTTGCCCTCGTTGGCCTGGTAGAAGTCCGTGACGAGGACGGCCCGCTCCTCGGCGATTGAAGGCCGGGCATCGAGGCTTTCCTGCCGCAACCTGGCTGTTCGTTCGGTCATGTTCCTACCCGCCTACCTTCACATTCGATGTCGCGCGGTGGGCAGTCTTGCCCACCGCGCGTACGAGGCCGCATCTGCGCGGCGGGCAAGACTGCCCGCCGCGCGACTCTAGGAACTCCCTGCCCGCCGCGCGACTCTAGGAACTCCCTGCCCGCCGCGCGACTCTAAGAATTCCCTATCCGCCTACCTTGACGTTGAGGCCGAAGCCCCGGAATCTTGCCGCCACGGCCTCCATGCGCTCGGCCGAGGGCGGGGCGATCTTCTCCAGCCGGTACGGCCTGCCTACCCGCGAGGATTTATACGCTCCCGCCTCGTGATAAGGCAAGACGTTAACCTGCCGCACGCCCGGCGTGGCGGCGGCAAAGCGGGCCAGCGCATCCAGTTGCTCGGCGCTATCGTTAAAGCCCGGAATGATCGGCACGCGGACCCAGATGTTGGAGTGGATGCGCCCCAGTGCCCGGAGGTTCTCCAGGATGGAGACGTTCGAGGCGCCGGTGTACCGCGCGTGGCGGGCCTCGTCCATGAACTTCAGGTCGTAGAGAAACAGGTCCGCCAGCGGCGCAACGGCCAGGAGGTCTTCGCGTGGCGCGAAGCCGCAGGTATCGACGGTCGTGTGGATGCCTGCCGCGCGGCAGTCCCGCAGGAGGGCCGCCAGGAACTTCGGCTGAAGGAGCGGCTCGCCGCCTGAGAAGGTCGCGCCGCCGCCGGACTCTTCGTAAAACACGCGGTCCTTCAGGACCTCGGCCATGACCTCCGCCACGCTCATCCGCCGGCCGACCATCTGGCGAGCGCCCGTCGGGCATGCCTCGACGCACGCCCCGCACCGCGTGCAGCGCATGGGCGGCTCCCCCGAAAAAGGTGTCAGGCACCCTTTTTCAGGACCGTGCGGCTTTGTGGGCATTTCAGCGCTTTCCAAAAAAAGGTGCCTGACACCTTTTTCGGGGCACGCCGCGCGGCACTCGCCGCACTGCATACAGCGGCCGTCGATGATGACGATCTCGGGGCCGGGCGCGCGGCTCTCGGGATTGTGGCACCACCAGCAGTCCAGCGGGCACCCTTTCAGGAACACCGTGGTGCGGATGCCCGGACCGTCGTGGATGGCGTACCGCTGGATGTTGAAAACAAGACCGCTTTCCATACGCGCCCCTTACAGGCCGGCCGCGCGCGGCGGCAACTGGGGTATTATACACCATTTCTGGCGTGCGTGTCGCCGCGCCGCCCCCGGTGTATTCACCGGGGGCTCAATAAAGAGGCGTAGCGCGTACGCCGGCCCGCGCCTTATTTAGCCCCCCGTGAATACACGGGGGGCCGAACGGGTGCGCGAGCCGCGCGAAGGCCCCGGCGATGCGGGGGTGCCGTCGCGTTCATCATTGGCTATTCGTCATTCCTTGTTCGATATTCTCCGTGCCGTTGCCGTTCCGGCCCCGGCGGGCGGTTTCGCCCATTGTGTCACATTGGCCTGCGGGATGAATACGACGGCCCGACTTGCCAAGTTCGCGCGCCGCCGAGAAAGCACGCGGAGATAAGCATCGCGTCCCGCGAACAGCCCTACCCTGACGCGCCGCACCGTTGGCGCAAGCCGTCGTACGCCGTAAGAACCCGCTGCGCAGCCGTCAAGTTGTCGAACAGGCCGTCCTCGGTCTTTCCGGCGCCGGCGAACGTGGAAAGGATGTACTCAATATCCTCGCGGTCGATACCGTAAAGCAAGAAGTAGGCGGCATCGAGTTCAGCCATGAGTTCCGCCCGCTCCCCCTCGTTCCACTTGTGAACGGGTGGGTCCATTCCGGCCGCCTCGGCCAGGGCCTTCATGTCGTTGGCCGTGCACGTGAGTTTCAGCGCCCGCTCGGAAATCCACGTCTCAAGCGTCTTGCGCTTGTCCCACGGGCACTTGGCTTCGTAGGCATCGGGCGGCAATGTGGGTAACTGCTCGACAATGAAGAAGTTGAGCGTTACAGCGCCGATCTTTTGCCTGCACACATAGTCATAGGCAAAGGCATTCAAGTTGGCCAGAAGGCACATTTCCTGCCGGACCGGCTTAGTCGTAAGCATGAGCACGAAGTGGTTCGTAACAGCGCTCCACGGAAGCGCAGCCGCGATCATGGTTCGCTGGTTAGTCGCACTTGTTATGTCCTTGAAGCCGATGAACCCCGTGGATCGTTTGCCGCCAATGATGCGATCCACTTCCGTCTCCGCTGCCCACCAACGCGGCAGGGCCGCGAACTCCGGGTTCTGGTGCTCCACCGAGGTCGTTTCCCGCGTCTGCCCCTGACGCATCCAGTTGGTAGCGTCCACCACAACGCCGGCCGCGCGATGGTCGTACGCCTGCACCATCTTTGCTTCATACAGCGGCAGGAACTTCTGCTTGCCCTTCTTCCAGGCCGCACCGGCCAACGCAAAACCCTTCTTCTTCAGGTCGGCGGCCGTCTGGAACAACTCGGCGTCATTGGTTTGGTCGAACATCCTCACGAACTTGACGCCCCACGGATTGCCGCCCTTCTTGCGGGATTCATCCACCAGGACGGGCACGCGGCGGTAGACGGCTTTCGTGAGTTCCGCATCACGTCGGCTCCGGAAGATAGGGCAGGTCCGCGTGTTCGGGTTCAGGAGTTTCAGGTCCTCGGGCGTCAGGGTGATGTGCCGGTCCTTGTCCAAGAGGTCCTTCATCTCGTGCGAGAAGAAGACGAAATCCACGACCTTGTGCCTGACCTTGGGTCCGGCGAAAAGCAGGACGCAGAACTTGAAGGAGCGGTGCACGTCGGGGAAGATCGGCGCCTTGTTCTCAAAATCGTATAGCGCCTGTAGCGACCCTGAATCCACCAACTCACCAAAGAACTCGTGCGTTGTCATGTCGGTGGCGATCCCTGACGGCACCAAGAGGCCCACTTGGCCGCGCGGCGCGGCAATGCTACGGGCCAGTTCCGCAAAGACCGCGTAGGTGTTGATGTCGCCCTTGCCCGACAGGGGGAACCGGCCGCACGTGCGGACGTGGTCCAGCGTGTGTTCGGCGGACTGCTTGGCCTCCACGTAGCGGGCGTAAAGCGGCGGGTTTTTCGCTTCGAGTTCCAGGATGAGTTTGCGGCGCGTGGCGGCGCTGACGGCAGCGGCAATGTCGGGGGCCGAAGCGTCAAAGAACTCCCGTTCCTGGAGTTTCAAGCGCTCCCAGGGCGGGTTGCCGATGACGCAATCGAATCCGCCCTCGGCCCGCGAGAACACGTCGGCGAACCGCACGCGCCAGTCCATCGCCAGCGGGTCCACGGCCGGGTCGGCGACGAGGCTGTTGCCGCAGACGATGTTTTGCGAAAGGTCGGCCAGGGTCTTGCCGCGCCGGGCGGAGCGGAGCCACAGGGCCAGTTGCGTGATCTCGACGGCTTGAGGCGATAGGTCCACGCCGTACAGGTTATCCTTGAGAATGATGTCGGGGACCTGCCCATCGAGGCGCTCGGCGCCCTTGGGGTCGTGGAACATAGCGTACCCCAGCATGTCCTCGTAGGCGTGCTCGAACTCGACGTAGGCCCGGATGAGGAAGGCCCCGCTGCCGCAGGCCGGGTCGCAGACCTTGATGGTGCGGACGGCCTCGAAACTGTCCAGCCAGTAGGCCGCCAGATGCGCGTCGGGCTTCGGGGCGCGCTCGGCTTCCGCCCGGTTGACCTTATGACGGCGGTCCACGGCCCCGAGGCGCTGGCGGATAGTCTCGCCCACGGTACGGCGGACGATGAAGTCGGTGAACTCCGGCGGGGTGTAATAGATGCCGGTGCGCTTGCGTTCGGCGGACTTTTCCATTTTCGGCGCTTCTGCCGGAAGACGTTCGCCGAACAGGCCGCCCCTGCGAATCTGCTCGATGTTGTTGATGGACAGTTCGAACAGGTGGCCTAGCACATCAACGTTGACGGCGTCGCGGAAGTCGTAACCGCCGATGGTCTTGAAGAAGTTTGTGCGATCGTCGGGAAGGAGTTTCAGGTCATCCACTTCGTCGTCGGGTTTGAACAGGCCGCCGTTGAATGGCGGGATGTCGTCCTCCGGTTTTCCCGCATGGAGGGCTTGGAAGAATCCGACGAAGTTTCGCCAGCGCGGATTCGTGACGCGGGTAATCGGCGGGATCCCGGCCCAGGTTTTTTCGATAATGTCATGCGGCAGGAGGCCGCGGTCTTTGCAGAAGGCGACGAAGATGATGCGGTCGATCAGTATCTGGGCGATACGGATGGCATTGTCCAGGGACTTGCGGTGCGGCGGGCGCATGAGGAGATCGATCAGTTCCCGCCGCTGCTGCGAGTAAAGGTCGTAAAGATCTTGGCCGACTTTTTGCTGTTGCTCGCCGGTTTCCTGCAAGAGCCTGTCGGCCAAGGCCGGCTGCGCGCGGGTGGCGGGCAGCAGCCCATCACGTCCGAAGATCACGTGGAACCGGCGGAACTCGTCCATGCGGCGAAGTTCTTGAAGCGTGAAATGCTCGAATTCCCGCGGCCTCTTGTTGCGATGGTAAAGCCGGAAACTCACATAGTTGCACACGATGCCCCACGGACAATCGGGCACGGCGTTCAGGTAGTCCCAACATTGCTGAACGGCGGTGCGGCCTTGGGACCGGTCGCGGTCCACGTTGACCAGCGGGCCTTTGAGTTCAATGAGGGCGCGAGGCGGATCGGCGCCGCCGGCGCGGAAGACGCCGATGGCGGCGTCGGCCGTTCCGCCATTGACCGGATACTTGGGTTGGAACTCCCACCGGTCGGCATTCTTCGAGAAGAGGGCGTACCCCAGCGCCTGGCCGAAGACTTCGGTGCAGAACTCGCCTTCCAGTTGGGTTTCATTCATGCGCTGGAGTTTTTGGCTGCTTTCCAGGTCGGCCCATTTCTTGATGATTTCGTGGGCCGCGGCGAGTTCCTTTCCCGACGGCGAATGGTCGATGGCGGCCTTCTGAAGGATCGCAGGCAGAATCAGGTGCGGATGGTCCTTTGAGGCGTCACCGTTGGCGACCGTATGCAGGTCGGGGATCAGGTCGAATTGGTTCACGGGCGGCCCCTGCTTGACTCGGATTCTACGCGCCGATGAATCTACGGCGCAGGGAGACTTGAATCAAGCCCTTTCCGCGCTCGATTCCGCGTGAGATGGCCGGCGCCGGGGCATCGCCATGAGCGGCCTACTCGGTATGGCAGCGTGGCGCAATATTTCTGGATTCGCCGCGCGGCACAGGCTATCCTCTTCGCGGGTCGCCCGGCTACGGGCCTTGAAGAGGACAGCCATGAACCACGTCACGTTTCTAGCGGCGAGCGGTTCCACGGGGGCTTTGGGATCGTGGGACTGGCTGATGATCGCGGCTTACTTCGGGATTCTGCTGGGGATCTCGTGGTGGGGATTCGGGGGGGACGCAATACCAATTTTGTATTGACGGTCGCGCCGCCTAGCGCCCCGGCCGACCAAGGAAAGGGCAAT
>JAPLMO010000207.1 GCA_026386995.1 Planctomycetota bacterium
GCAACGCTACGGCGATGGCGGTCCTGGCGGTGCTGGCAGGAGTGCGGCCGGTTGCGTCGATTGCGCGGCGGCCTGCTGCCGGGCAAGGGTGGCTCCAGGCGCTTGTGGAGGCGCTGGCCGACGAGCGGCTGGACCGCGCCGGGGCGGCTCGCGAGGCAAGCGCCGCCCTGGCCGAGGTGGCTTCCCTTCTGGGGCAGGCCGCGCCGGCGGCGTTATCGGGGGCCTACGTGGGCGTTCTGGCTACGCGTTTTCGGCACGCGATTTTCGGTCCCCGGGGCGGCGGCGCGCAGCGCGAGGAACGCGGCCCTTGCAATGTGCCCGCAAGGGGGTAGAATGGTCTTGGTGTTTTGAAACCATCGGCCGAATGGGCGAGGAGATAGCGAATGACGCGTAGGAACCTCCTGGGGTTGCTTCTGGTCGTTGTGACGGGCGCCCTGTTGGTCTGGGCCTTTGAGGCGGCGGCGGAGCAGGAAGCCGCAGACGCCAAACTGTACGACCAGTTCAACCGCTTCATCGAAATCGTCCGCCTCGTCCAGAAGCAATACGTACGCGACGTCGACACCAAGAAGATGTTCGAGCACGCCATCAACGGCATGCTGAGCGGCCTCGACCCGTTCTCCAACTATATTCCCGAGAGCGAGTTGGCGGAGTTCAACAAGAACACGCGCGGCAAGTTCGGCGGCATCGGCATCCAGATCGGCATGCGGCGGGGGTTCCTGACGGTCATCAGCCCCCTGGAGGACACCCCTGCCTTCAGGGCGGGCGTCCTGGCGGGCGACCTTATCGCCGAGATCGACGGCAAGAGCACCGAGAATATCCACAACACCGAAGAGGCCGTCAAGATCCTGACGGGCGACCCGGGCACGAAGGTTCGCCTGAAGGTCCGTCACATGACCGGCGAACTGGAGGAGTTCACCATCACCCGCGCCCTCATAGAGGTCCACAGCATCAAGGGCCTCAAACGCGACGACAAGGACCAGTGGGTCTACTGGATCGACCCCGAGAAGAAAATCGCCTACGTCCGCATCACCAGTTTCACCGAGGCCAGCGCGGGCGACCTTCGCAAGGCACTCGAGCCGCTCGTCAAGGACGGCATGAAGGGCCTCCTCCTGGACCTGCGGTTCAACCCGGGCGGCATCCTGAAGACCGCCGTCGAGGTCTGCGACATGTTTATCGACCACGGTGTCATCGTTTCGACCAAGGGCCGCACCACGCCCTACTGGGAGGCGACCGCCACCAAGGAGGGAACGCTCCCGTACTTCCCCATGGCGATCCTCATCAACCCGTTCAGCGCCAGCGCCAGCGAGATCGTCTCGGGCTGCCTTCAGGACCATAACCGGGCGATCATCATGGGCGAGCGGTCGTTCGGCAAGGGAAGCGTCCAGAACGTCATCCCGCTGGAAGGCGAGAAGGCCGCCCTCAAACTCACGACCAGCAAATACTACATGCCCAGCGGCCGCAGCATCCACCGCGACGAGGACATGAAGGAAACCGACGAGTGGGGCGTCATGCCCGATATCGTTGTCCCGATGACGCCCGAAGATTACATCGGTATCCTGCGGGCGCGGCAAGAGGCGGAAGTCATTCGCAAGGGTGTCAACGGCGCCAAGCCCGACGCATCGAAGTCCGACGCGCCGAAGTCTGACACGCCGAAGCCCGAGACGCCGCCCAAGAGCGAGAAGCCCAAGGCCGACATGCCGAAGTCCGACAAGCCCCGCTCCGAGGCCCCGGCGGTCCCCAATCTCGACGACGTCGCCCCAATGGCGCCGGGCGCGGCCAAGGCCGACGAAGCGGCTCCCAAGGTCACCAAGCCCGGCGAAGACAAGCAACTTCAGCGGGCGCTCGACGTCCTCCGCAGCATCGAGGTCCTCGAGAAGTACCTGAACAAAGAGCCCGTCAAAATGGAACAGCCGAAACCGGCCGAAGCCAAGAAGGCGGCATGACAGGGCAATTGCATCTAGTTTTTCATGTCACGCAAAATTTCTGCGCGTTCGGGCCATGTTAGGGTTGCGCTAGGCGCCGCGGGGTGGTAGTCTGTCGCTTCGATCAACCGGTGAGGCCTCACCAACAACCGAACCTGTTG
>JAPLMO010000312.1 GCA_026386995.1 Planctomycetota bacterium
GCCGCGCACCAGGGAGTTCAGGCCATCGATGGCCGAGACGCCCGTCTGGATAAACTCGCGCGGGTACCGCCGCGAGTACGGATTGATGGGCATGCCGTTGACGTCTCGCCGGTCGCCCGAGAGGGCCGGCGGGCCGCCGTCCACGGCGCGCCCCAGGCCGTCGAAGACGCGGCCCAGCATCTGGCGCGACACCGGCAGCCGGAAACTCTCGCCCAGGAACCGCGCGCAGGTGTCGCGGTTCGAGAGGCCCGTCGTCCCTTCCAGGACCTGGACGACCGCCTGGGTCTCGGAGATGTCGAGGACGCGCGCCATGCGCGCCCTGCCGGTGGCATCGATGATCTGGACGGTCTCGTCGTAGCCGACGTCGATCACGCGGTCAACGACGACCAGCGGACCCTCGATCTTCGAGGCGCCCACGTACTGGAGACCACGATCCGCACTCTGGAGTTTGATGTCCGGCACGTTAGGACCCCTGTTTGATGTACTCTTTTTCCAGCGCGTCCAGTTCCGCGTTGACGCGCCCTTCCAGTGTCTTGAGGCCCTCCAGTTGGTCGTTGCCGTAAGCCACCTTGGCGCGGACCACGTCGGGCACGCACTTCATCTCTCGCAGTTTCACCAGCGGCGCCCCGGCGTGCACTAGGTCGCGGCCGCGGCGGTACAGCATCAGGATCAGCCGCAGCAGGGCCACCTGGCGCTCGGGCGAGCAGTACGAGTCCTTCTCGTCGTAGGCGCTCTGCGTGAGGAAGCCGTCCTTGAAGATTTCGGCGATGAAAAGGATGAGCCGCTGGCTGTCCGGCAGAACGTCCGGCCCGACCAGCCGCACGATCTGCTGGAGCCGGTCCTCGCGCTGAAGCACGGTCATGGCCTCGGTGCGGAGTTCGTTCCAGTCGGGGGCCACCTTCTCCCACCACGTGCCGACGTCCTCGATGTACTCCGAGTACGACCGCAGCCAGTGAATGGAAGGATAGTGGCGGGCGTACGCGAGTTCCGTATCGAGCGCCCAGAAGCAGCGGATGAACCGCCGCGTGTGCTGCGTGACCGGCTCGGAGAAGTCGCCGCCCGGAGGGCTGACGGCGCCGACGATGCTGACTGAGGCCGGCTCGTCGGCCAGCGTGCGGACCGCCCCGCCTCGCTCGTAGAACTGCGCCAGGCGCGTCGCCAGCGTCGCCGGGAACCCTTCCTCGGCGGGCATTTCCTCCAGGCGCGCCGCCAACTCGCGCAGGGCCTCGGCCCAGCGGCTCGTCGAGTCGGCGAAGACCGCGACGCTCTTGCCCTGGTCGCGGTAATACTCGGCCAGGGTGATGCCGGTGTAGATCGAGACCTCGCGGGCCGCCACGGGCATGTTCGAGGTGTTCGCGATCAGGATGGTCCGCTCCATCAGGGGCCGCCCGGAGCGCGGGTCCTTCAGTTCCGGGAACTCCCGCAGCTCTTCGGTCATCTCGTTGCCGCGCTCGCCGCAGCCGATGTAGACGATAATGTCGGCGTCGGACCACTTGGCCAACTGGTGTTGCGTAATGGTCTTGCCCGTGCCGAAGCCGCCCGGGATGGCCGCCGTCCCGCCCTTGCCAATGGGGAAGAACGTGTCGATGATGCGCTGGCCTGTAACCAGGGGCTGCGTGATGCGCAGGCGCTCGCGGATTGGCCGCGGGTCGCGCACGGACCACTTCTGCAACATCGTCAAGTCGCGCGGGCCGGACGCCGTCTCGACCACCGCGATGGTTTCCTGGATGGCGTACTGGCCCGCGCCGACGATCGACTTCACGGTTCCCGACACGCCCGGCGGCGCCATGATGCGATGCTTGACGAGCGGCGTCTCCTGCACCACGCCGAGTTCCTGGCCGGCGTCCACCTGCTGGCCGACCTTGGCGGTCGGCTCAAAGGGCCACTTCTTCTCGGTGTTCAGGGGCGGGACCTTCTCGCCGCGCCGAATCCATGCGCCGCTACGCTCCTGGATGCCGGGTAGCGGCCGCTGCACACCGTCGTAAATGCTGCCGAGCAGGCCAGGCCCAAGCCACACCGACAGGGGCGCCCCGGTGCGCGTGACCGGCGCGCCGGGCTTGAGCATCGAGGTGTCTTCGTAGACCTGGATGGTCGCGCGGTCGCC
This sequence comes from Planctomycetota bacterium, assembly GCA_026386995.1. Next base: position 2,105 of record JAPLMO010000312.1, read on the forward strand.
GACCAGGCGGACGACCTCGCCGATGAGCCCCAGTTTGCCCACCTGGACGACCTCATACATCTGGGCCCCGTACATGCCGGCGGCGGTCACGATAGGACCGCTGACTCGGGAGACGAGAGGCCCGGTGGCTCGCCCAGGCGAGTGTTCCACTTGTGACGCTACGCTCATTGCGACTCCTTACGGCAAAAACACGCGCTCAGTAAACTGAGCGGTTAAGTGTAACGGCTTTTTACTTCAACGGCAAAAACACGCGCTCAGTAAACTGAGCGGTTAAGTGTAACGGCTTTTTACTTCAATTTGCGGCTCGGCGCCCGAGACCAGCCGCGTGGCTACGGCCAGGTCGCGGCGCAGGGCGGGCCACAGTCGCTCCAGGCGCGCCGGTAGGGTGTTATCCCAGACCTGGCGTCCCTCGGCATCGCGGACAAGCACCCCCACCTGATTCTTCGTTTTTGCCGGGGCCGTTGAAAGTTCCAGCCCGCTGCGGCCGGCCTGCCGGCAAACCTCCTCCAGCCAGCCCTGGCCGAGGGCCTGGTTGTCGGCGTCCGAAACTTCGAGGACAAAGCGGTTGCCGTCCATCTGGGCGATGGCTTTCGCCGTCAGGCGGATAACAGCCTGGCGATAGTCGAAGCCGTCGCGGGCCGCCAAGCCCCGGCCGGCCTCGTCGCGGACCTGGTTCAGGGCCGCCTCGACGCACTCGGCGCGGCGCCGGCCGACGGTCACGGGAATGGTCGCCAGCGCCAGTTCCTTACGGCGTTTGGCCTCGGCCTCGGCCCCTTGCGCCTGGACCCGCCGGTCATTCTCGGCATCGATGCGGGCCTTCTGAAGGATCGCCTCGGCCTCTTTCCGAGCGCGATCGACGGCCTCCTTCGCCTGCCGCCTGGCATCGGCGAGGATCTCTTCCTGCAACACGCTCTCTGCGTTTGATTGGGCGGACGACACTTACGATTCCTCCTGGCCGATACGTATGCCGATGGCCTCCTGAACGAACTGCCGAAGGGTCTTGCGGCCGGGCAACGGGCCCTTCGGGCCGGGTATCTCCACAATGAGCGGGCGGGCAGAGCCGCCGCGGTACCCGTCGACGTGCGAGCGGATGCCCGCCGCCACCGCGTCCGTCAGGATCACGATGCCGACGTCCGAACGCTTGAACGCCTCGTCCAGCGCCTCGGTCGCCTGCTTCGGGTCCGCAACGGCCCGGCCTTCAACGCCGGCCAGGCGGAACCCGCGCACCGTGTCCTCGTCTGCGATACAGTAGAACTTCACGCCCGTCCTCCGACCTTACGACATCAGGATCACGATGGCCAGCGCGAAGCCGACGACCGCGAGCCCTTCCGCCAGCGCGACGAACACCAGCGCGCGGACGAACAGTTCTGGGCGCTCGGCCATCGCACCGAGGGCGGCCGAGCCGACGCGCGCGACGGCATAGCCGGCGCCGACGATCGCCAACGCCCCTACCACTGCCGCCGCCAAGGCCACGCCGATCGCCTTGCTGACGGCCGTCTCGGATAGCGCGGCCCCGGCCGCCGGCGTCTCCGCCGCCATCGCCGACGACGCCATCAGCCCCAAGGCCACCACTGCCAACAACCCGATCTGCCACTTCATCGTCTAACCTCCTCTTATTGTTGCCCCGTCATTCCCTGGCTACCTGAGGATATCCGGAACGGCTCAAACGCGCGGCCGCTCCCAGAAAAGAACTTGCCGAAGAACTCGTAGTACTCGAGACGAACCGCCTGCACGAGGGCCACCAGGCCCTCCAGCAGAATGGCCATGACGTTGCCCAGGATGATGACGACCACCCACAGCGCCGTACCGCCCGGCCCCTCCACCGCACGGTGGACCTGCGCGGCGATCGCAAACGTCGCCATCAGGATGGCGGCGTGGCTCATCGCGTACGCCGCAAGACGGATGAAACTGATCGTGTTCGCCACGTAGGCGATGATGGTCTCGAACGCCTCGACGAGCGACCCGAGGACGGCCTCCAGGAAACTCGTCCCCTCGGCCGCATGGCCGTGCCCCTTGTGGCCGGGGCGGCGGGCCAGGATGTACTCCAACGGCTCCTTCAGGACGATGGCCGCCAGCGGCAGAACGATCACGACGGCGATCGCCGCCCACACCAGGCCCATTTCGCGTACGGCCGCGTACTTCAAGGCCAGCGCCAGCACGCCCCAGTAAAACACCGCGCCGGCCACGCCGAACTTATCCAGCAGGCCGCCGATCACGTCGCCGTGGCGGAACTTGTTAATCATGTTCAGCACCAGGCCCAGGCTGATCAGGCCGATGCCGATGCAGATGCTCGCCGCCATCAGCGACATGGCCCCTTCGTGCCCCAGCGGCTCGTTCCAGAGCGCCGGCAGCGGCCACCCGTGCTTCTCATTGAACCCGAAGCACTCGCCGTAGAGCAGCCCGAACACCACGCTCGACAGGCCCGCCAGCGCCAGCAGTACGCCGATGTCCTTGATCTTCGGCGCCTTGACGCCCAGGACCATCCCCAGGCCCAGCAGCAGCAGCACCGCCCCATGCCCCGCGTCGCCGAACATCATGCCGAACATCACGACGTACGAGATGGCCACGAAGAGCGTGGGCTCCAGTTCGGTGTAGCGCGGCAGGCCGTAGCCGGAGACGATCATCTCGAACGGCCTCAGGATCCACGAGTGACCGAGGAGCACCGGGACTTCTTCGTCCGGAACCTCGGCGGGGTCCTGCGCGGTCAGGAAGAACCGGCCGCCCGTCACTTGCTGGAGGGCCGCCCGCGCCTCGGCGACGGCCTTGGCGGGGGCCCAGCCCCGGACGAGGACCGTGGTTTCGGTTCGCGGGAACTCCTGCTGGGCCTCAAGGATGCGGCGTTCGGCCACAATCGTGCGGTGCAGGTCGCCCAGGGCCGCAGCGGCCTCGGGCCGGAAGGCCGCGATGACCTCGCGGGCGCTCGCCAACTCCGATTCCAGGCGGTCGCATTCCTGGCGCGACTCGCGGGCCAGCGACGCCACGGTCGCGCCCGCTTCGGCGCAGAACGTCGCACGCTCAAAGCCGGCGTTCTGAAGATTGTCTTCGAGGGCGGCCCGGGCCTGCCGGCTGGTAATCGCCACCACCGGCTGAAGGCATTCTTCGGTTTGCGGCAGCGACAACAGCAGCACGTTCGGTGCGATCCGGCCCTTCAGGGCATCGAGGTTTTCCGCCGGCAGGCTGCCGATCGCAAAATGCAGGAACGTCGACCCGCCGAGCGTCCCAAACGGAAGGTCGAGACTCCCGAACGGCGCGACCTGCCGCTGAACGGTGGTCACTTGCCCCAACTTCTGCCGCAAGTGCTGCTCGTCATGGAGCAGTTCGTGGACCTTCCGCTCGACCGGTTTGAGGCCGGCTTCGATGCGGTCCAGGGACATTTCCTGCGGCTCACCGGCCGCCTCGGCGGGCAGTTGAATGTCCAGGCGGCGGCAGATATTGTCGATCCGCGCCAGGAGTTCGTCGCACCGCCCCAGGGCCACGCTACGGTCAACCGGGGGCAGCGGCGCGGTGTCCGGCCCCGCCTCCGTCCGGATCAGATGAAGGACGCCCAGCCGCCCCAAGGCGCGCAGCACCGCCCGCTGGTCCCGTTCCAAGACCACAGCGCTCAGGCGATTCATTTCGACGGCACTAAACACGCTCAGGCTCCATGGGCCTCACGGGGAACAAGGCGGCGCCGAAGAACGGCCGGCAGCACGCCCGCCCGGATGCCTTCCGACAACGTAATCAGGTTCGCCAATTCGACGCGGCGGACCGCGGCATAGCCGGCGATCACCCCCAGGCCGATGTGGCTGCGGCGGAACATCCAGTAGCCCAGCCGGTAATACCGGTTCAGCGCCAGCACTTCCAGAATCGCGGGTGTTACGGCCTCGCGCCCTTCGCCGAATTTCGCCTCTCCGCCGGGCCCCCTGTCGATGGCGCGGCCGACGACTTCGGCCGCCACTTGCGATGCCTCGTGGGCCGCCAACATCGCGGCGAACGTCTCTCGCCGGATGGCCGTGCCCCGCACGTGGAACGGCAGCAGGTCCTCGGTCCGCAGGTCGTACGTCAGGCGACCGCGGGACGCCAGGTCCAGGTGGAACATGTCGGCCTCCTGGCGGGCCAGGACCTGCATGTCCGGGGCATCGCGGGCGGCCAGAGGCTCCGTGCGGGCCAGGAGTTCCGCAAAGTAGCCGTGGTCAAGGCCCGCCTCGATGAAGAACGCCCGGCGGTGACGCTCGAACGCTCCCGTCGCCAGCCGCACCCCTTTTTGCAGGGGCTTCGACGGGATCCGGGAGGCAAACGTTTCCAGCGAGTCGGCCGTCGCCAGCGCATCGACGTCCAGCGCGAACGGCTTGGCGAGCGGCACGAGGTAGGCCCTGAGTTCCTTCGGTTTCGCCCCGGTCGTCATCCCCCGGGCCAGGACCTTCAGATTCTCGACCTGGAACCGCACGGCGAGCCACTCGAGGACCTTGCCTGCGGGCCCGGCGACGCGCCAGGCTAACTTCAGTAACTCGTCGGCAAGATCGAGAACCATGCGGCGCTGGAGGTCGACGACGGACTCGCTCGCGGCTTTCGGATCGATGGCGTGCACGAGTTCGGGGACCGCCCGGATGGCGCAGAGCGCATCCAGGCGCTGGGCCTCCGCCAACCGGCTGCGGCGGCCGTGCAGCAGGGCGCTCACGAAGTCCATGTCGGCGGCGGTCTCGAGAATCATGGGCGGTGGCTGATCCTTCAGGAATCCTGGCCGCTGACGACCCGTACAACGGCCTCGACGGCCGCGCGACGGGTGGCGTCGTCCAGGCGCGTCTCGGTCTCGACGGCAACGATCTCCTTGGCCAGGAGGTCTTTCTTCTCGCGCTCGGCCTGCTGGACGGCGGCCTCAACGGTGCGAGCCGCCTCGGCCCGCGCCTCGCGGCGCGATTGCTCCAGAAGGCCCTGGGCCTGCCGGCGGGCATCGGCCAGGACGTGATCGGCCTCCGCCGTGGCGGCCTGGAGGACCCGCTTGGCCTCGCTCTCGGCCTCGACCATTTTTTGAATTACTTCGCGCATCGGCCGTTCTCCGCGGCGGTTATTCCTCGGGTGCGGAATGCCCACGGCCTGACCGATGCCGGTGGTGCCTTGGGCCTCGCGCTGGCGTATGGCCGCCAGCGCCCCCGCCCGGTCCTTGATACAGCCGGCCTTAACGAGCAGGTCGACCATTTCCTCGAAACATTGCTCTTTGTCGCGGCTCTTGAGGCCGATCTTGACCGCCGACTCGTCGAGCAGGTCTCGCAATCTCATCCGTTCGCTCCTCGGCCGCCGCCCATCCGCGCCGGCGCAACGCAACACCATCCCGCTACCATGAGGCCCAGCCACCCGCGAAGAGCGGTCATCTTAGGAGCCGCCCGGTTTCTTTTCAAGTTATTCTTTACTTGTGCGGCGTCTCAGGTCCGTGGTAGAGTGGGGGCTACACATCTCTCGCCGCACGGAGGACGACCTATGCAGAAGCGCGTTAACGTGACTATTCCGCTGGCGTGTCCGCACTGTCTGGCCGAACTGCTGACGACCCTCGATGAAGTCCGTGCGCAGGCGACCATCCAGTGTTCCACGTGCCGGACGGCGGTCGAACTGCGGCCCGAAGACCTCCACATTCCGCCGCGGTGGAACGCCGAGCCGCACGAGGACCTCTATCACGGGATCACATTCTGACTTGCGGGGCGATCACCCCTTGATGACGCCGATCGGCCGCAGGCGGCAGACCTTCTGTGCCAGGCCGGCCTTCTCCACGACGTCCACGACGTCGGCCACGTCTTTATAAGCGCCCGAGTACTCCTCCGCCAACCCGCGCCAACTCTTGGCCAGCACCAAGATGCCTCGCGACGCCAGGTCTTTGCGGACATCCTCGCCGCGCACCCGCCGCATCGCCTCATGGCGCGACATCGTCCGCCCCGCCCCGTGGCAGACCGAGCCGAAGGTCTCGGTCATCGCCGCCGGCCGGCCCACCAGGAGGAACGAGTACCGCCCCATGTCGCCCGGGATCAGCACCGGCTGGCCGACGCCGCGGTACACCGCCGGCACCTCCGGATGACCCGCCGGGAACGCCCGCGTCGCCCCTTTGCGGTGGACGCAGACGGTCTTCGTGCGGCCGTCCACGTCGTGCGGCTCCATCTTCGCGATGTTGTGGGCCACGTCGTACACCAAATGCAGGCCCAGGCGCTCGGGCGATTGGCCGAAGACCTTGGCGACGGCCTGGCGGACCAGGACCATCAGCAGTTGGCGGTTCGCCCACGCGTAGTTGGCCGCCGCCCGCATCGCCGACATGTACCGCTGGCCCTCGCCGGAGTGGACCGGGGCGCAGCAGAGTTGCGGGTCGGGCAGATCGATGCCGTACTTGCGGGCCGCACCGCGCATGGTCTTCAGGTAATCGTCGCAGACCTGGTGGCCGAAACCGCGGCTGCCGCAGTGGATCATGAAAGTTACGCCCCCCTGCCGCACGCCGAAGACCTCGGCGGTCCCGGCGTCGAAGACCTCGTCGACCACCTGGACCTCCAGGAAGTGGTTGCCGGCACCGAGGGTGCCGACCTGGTCTCGGCCGCGGTCGTAGGCGTGCGGCGAGACGGTGTTGGGGTCGGCGCCGTCGAGGCCGCCGCCGGCCTCGGTGCGATCCAGGTCCTCGGCCCATCCGTGACCGGCCCCGACGATGTAGCGTGCCCCCTCGGCCACGAGGCGCCGCAGGTCGCGGTCGGAGAACTTGATCGGCCCGCCCACGCCCACGCCGCATGGCACGTGGGCGAAGAGTTGCGACAGGAGTTCCTCGATGCGCGGGTGCACGTCGGCCTCCGTAAGGTCCGACCGGATCATCCGCACGCCGCAGTTGATGTCGTACCCGACGCCGCCAGGCGACACGACGCCGCCCTCCGCCGGATCGGTCGCCGCCACGCCGCCGATCGGGAAGCCGTAACCCCAGTGGATGTCGGGCATGGCGAAACTGGCGCGCTGGATGCCGGGCAGGCAGGCGACGTTGGCGACCTGCTCGGCGGCGTCGTCGTGGCGGATCTGCTCGATGAGTTTGGCGTCGGCGTAGATGATGCCGTCTACATTCATACACGGCTTGTAGGTCTTCGGGATCCGCCACCGGTACCCGCCGATGTCCTCCAGCGGCCCGCGATAGGGGTCTGTTGCCATGCGGCTTACCTCTCTTGTAGATCTCTATGAGGCCGAGGGCCAAGCCGCTTGCACATCCGGGCATGTGGTATCTAGGATCTTCGACTCAGGAAGTACATGACGACAAATATGGCCACAGCTACTGCAAGGGCCGCTCCGGCGAGCACATTGTCAGCCACGTTCGCAGACTTGAGCGTGCCATATATGCCAAACAACGCCGAGATACCTGCGATGATCGCGGCAATCGCCTGCATGAACTTACGCTGGAAGATCAACTCGACCTTGTCAAAGCACTGTGCTGTAAACTGGGCCAGCTTCTCGGTAAGCGTCTTAGTCTCGCTGGCGATCTTCTCCGAGAGATCATTTGTACGTTGCTCAAACTCGTTCTTGAGCATCCGTACGTCTGTAGACACAACCTCGAACTTCCCGTGTAGGTCGACAAGTTCCGTGCTTATGTGGTTGAACGGGTATCCTGCCTCGCTGAGGTGCTTCTTCGGGTCAATCTGCTCTACCGAAGAGCATACGGTCTTGCCCTTGGGGAGATTAGCCGGTATCTTGCGTGTGGATCTCCTGATCCCCTCCGTATCCTGGTACTTGTCACCCTCTCGTTCCCCATAAGGGACATCAGGCGATTCATCCTTGTCTAGCAAGAACACCGTGAGTTTGAAAATCGGCTCACCATACTCAATAACCAAGGGCGTAATGGAGCTGTTGCGCAATCCCCAATTCAGGTAGCCGCGGAAGCCGGCGTCCACCTTGGTTGCCACCTGCAACACGCCCTCCCTCATCATACTGGTTGTGGGCGTAATCAGTCCCATAAGCATGTGTCCCGGAAATACCCTTTGCACTTTCTCCAGCGTGAAGTCAAGCCGCTCAAGACTCGAAACTTGCACTGTCTCCCCAGGACTCACTCTGAGGAAAAGCCCTGGTGCCAAGTCCTTCTCTTCGTCGGTTGAAAGGAAGTGCACATGCTTACCCAATCGGAGCCTGATGCCATTGGGGCTCAGCAGATTAGGATTGGCCTCAATTAGGACTTCCCCTATTAGACTCTTGATGTCTCGGTCAGCAAGTATCTTCGCCATTGTGGTTCCCCCATCACTGCTTGGGTTCTCAAGGAACAATCTTCGTTCGCAGCATCCGTTGCGGCAGCACAAAACGCCAGTACCCATAAGAAGCGCACTTGGGTGCGCCGGTCTAAGACTCTACGCCTTGTAAGAACTCGATGCCAGCAAATTCGGCTGGGACCGGTACTCGCTGGTAAGTCGCTTATACATCCACGACAAACCGCGCGAACCACGTTCCGTCGGGGTCGCAATGAACGTCGAGGCGATGGTACGTCACGGCCTTCACCTCGAGGCGCGTTCGGTGGCGGCCGGGCTCGAAGCGGCCGAAGCCCACGTCGGCCTTGATCTCGCGCGGGCCGGCCTCCAGGAACTCGTATTCCAGCGGCACGAGGCGATCGGTCTCGAACAGATACAGCAGTTCCTGGAGCCAGTCGACGAGAAGTTCCGAACGGTCGCCCTCCATGCCGGCGGGCGGCCGGGTACGGACTTCCCGCCGGCAATCGACCGCCGCCGGCCAGTCCTCCAGCATCTGGTCGAACGTGGCCCGCGCCGCGGTCGCCAGGAGATCCTCCAGGCTCGCCCCGCGGACCTCCAGGCCCACGTCGGCCGTATGGTCGAAGACGCTGTAAGTGCCCACCGCACGGTTCCTTGTCCCAATCCGCCATTATACCGGCCGACCGCGGGAAAAGGGTCTACGCGGGTGCCACGGCTGCGCCGTTTGCAGCCGTGGTCGTCAGTAGCGAAGCACGGCTGCAAACGGCGCAGCCGTGGCACCCGCGAATTCGAGCACCAGGCCAGGTACGCCGGCGGTGAGATTCACGCCTGTCGCAGCCCTTCCGAGACGCCCAGAGGCGTATGGTACTTCAGGACCACAAGGTACGTCGATAGGATAAACGAGAGGAGCGTGGTCACGAGAATGAGTTCGAAGGCCGTCTGCCCGATGTGCCCCAACTGGACCGCCAGAAAGGCGATGACGAAGGCGAACTCGCTGGACTGGCCCAGCCGCCAGCCGGCTTCCCTCGCCAGCGGCCTGGGGGTGCCCTCGATGCGCATCGCCGCAACAAACAGCCGCGGCTTCACCAGGGCCAGCACCAGGGCCAGCACCGCCGCCAGAGGCAGCACCGCCAGCGTGTCGGCCACGTTCACCAGCGCCCCGAGGCTGAAGAAAAGGAGAACGATGAAGAAGTCCCTCAGCGGCGCCACCTTCTCCCAGATGTAAAGGCTGATCGGGCTCCGCGCAATGGCCAACCCCGCGACGAAGGCGCCGATCTCGCGCGAAAAGCCCAGGTTCCGCGCCCCCTCGGCCATCAGCAGGCACCACGCCAGGCTGAGCACCAGCAGTAACTCTGGGTACGTCTCGACCTTGCGCATCAGGCGCCTCAGGCCGTACTGCTCCACCGGAAACGCCGCCGCCAGCATCGCCAGGCCCAGGGGCACCTTCCAGTACACGCTCGTGTCGCCGCCGCGGGCGGCCGCCGTGAAGGCCATCACCAGCAGCACCAGGATCGCCAGCGCATCCTGCACGATAAGGATGCCGATCGCCAGCGTGCCGACCGCCGACTCGTGCAGCCGCCGCGTCGGCAGGAGTTTCACGACCAGCAGCGTGCTGGACAGCGCCACCGCGAAACCAACGTACACCGCCTCCAGGGGCGTCAGCGGGTAAACGGCCGGCGCGGCGGCGCTCGCGCCCGCAACCACAACGAACCCGATCCCGAAACACGCCAGGCTCGTCGAGAGCGTGGTGAAACTCGCCTGCCTGAACATCTTCAGCAGCCGGTCCGGATGCAGCACCATGCCTAAGAGGAACAGGAGCAACATCAGCCCCATCGCCCCCGCGTTGCGGATGAACTCGATGTGCTGGACCAGCCGCAGCAGCGGCCAGGGCGAGTGCGGCCCGAAAAGCACCCCCGCCAGCACGTACGCGATGATGATCGGCTGGCGGGCAAAGTCGGCCGCGACCGCCAGAATGGCGGCCCCGATCATCACGACGGCGAGTTCCAGAATAAGCCCCTCACTCATGCCTTGTCACCGTGTTGATCATGCGGGTGCCACGGTTGCGCCGTTCAGCAACCGTGCTGCGTTCGACACCGCGCACGGCTGCAAACTGCGCAGCCGTGGCACCCGCGGGTTCAATACTCCCGCACACCGTCAAAACTCAATTCCTTCCTGCGCGGCCATCCCTTTATCGTACGGGTGTTTGATGAGCCGCATCTCGGTCACCATGTCCGCCTTTGCGACAAGCGCGTCCCACGCGCCGCGCCCGGTCAGGACCAGGTGGACGTCGTGCGGCCGGTCGGCCAGAAGTGACTCGACGTCCTCCTGCGTGACAAGCCCCAGGCCGGCGGCGGTCAGAACTTCGTCGGCTACGACCACCTCATACCGGCCGGCGGTCAGGCACTTGCGGACGAACTCCAGGGCCTCGTGTGCGGCCGTCCGGTGCTCGGGCGTCGCCTCGCCGACGACGAAGCCCTTGCCCATGCGGAACACCTCGAGTTCCGGCGCCAGGCGCCCGGCCGCCTCGTGCTCGCCAACGCTCCACGCCTTGACGAACTGGACGAACGCCACGCGCATGCCATGGCCCACGGCCCGCATCGCCATGCCGAGGGCGGCCGTGGTCTTGCCCTTGCCGTCGCCCGTGTTGACGATCACCAGCCCATGCGGCAACTTGGCCACCATCGCACGGTCTCCTTCTGCCAAGTGTTCATTCTAGGGCGGCCGGCCGCCGGCCGCAAGCGCGGGCCAGTGTAGTGCGTCAGATTGCACATTGTCCAAGACGCAGGGTGCCACGGCTGCGCTGTTTGCAGCCGTGCTCTGCGTCGAACGGCGGCACGGTTGCTGAACGGCGCAACCGTGGCACCCGGCCGGCCGCAAGCGCGGGCTAACACCTCGTTTGACGTGGCGCAGTCCGGCCGAAAAAGCAATTGTATCCCGCCCACAGCGCCGTATACTGGTCGGTTCCAGGGCGGATGCACGGGTTGCTCTGCGCAGAGAAGGTTGTCCGGCTCATGCCTGCTGATATTGCCGAGGCGTTGGCTCGACGGTTGTCGATCAGCCGCGAGCGTGTTCTTCAGGTCTCCTCCCTCCTGGACGCGGGACTTCACCCGATCTTTATTGCCCATTACCGCAAGGCGGCCACCGGCGGCCTGGACGCAATCGCCGTTCAGCGTCTGGCCGCCGCACGCCGGGAACTCCTGGAACTGGAGGCCCTCCGCGACAAGGCCCGCAGCCAAGCCGCCGGCGCGATGCCCAAGGAACTGGCGCTGGCCGTCCAGGAAGGCGCCGAGCGGGACGTTCTGGAGGATTTCCTGCGGCTCTTCAAGCCGCGCCGCCGTACGGCGGCCCTCGTGGCCAGACAGCGTGGCCTCGCTCCCTTGGCCGACTACATCTGGGCGAGTTCCGCCGACGGGCCGGACCTGGCGGCCAAGGCAGTCGAGTTCGTCAGCCCCGAGAAGGAAGTCCGCGCGCCCGACGAGGCCCTGGCTGGCGCCTCGCACATCCTCGCCGAGCGGATCGCCGAGGACCCGCTCGTCCGCCGCGCCGTCCGCAAGATCGTTTGGGAAAAGGGCATCCTGAAGTCCAAGCAGGCCCGCGAAGGCGTCAAGGCCAGCCCCGAGTTCCGCGGCTACTTCAAGTTCGAGGAATCCCTGAATCGCCTCCCCCCGCACCGCGTGCTGGCCGTCAACCGCGGCGAGCGCGGCAAGGTGCTCAAGGTGAGGATCGAGGTCCCAGCCGACGCACTCAAGGAGGCCGTCCTGAAGGTCGTCGCTCCGACGGACGGCCCCGACTCCGGCTTCTACGATTACGAGCGCAAGGCGTGGGTCCTGCGGCCGCCGGTCGCCGCCCACCGTTTCCGCGATGTGCTGGAGGCCGCGGCCGCCGACGCCGTCGCGAGGCTCGTCCTGCCGGCCATCGAACGCGAGGTGCGGCGGGAACTCACGGACCGCGCCGAAGAGCACGCCATCGACGTCTTCGTCGCCAACCTGCGGAGCCTCCTGATGACCAAGCCGACGCGCGACAAGCGCGTCCTGGCCATCCAGCCGGGATACCGGACGGGCTGCAAACTGGCCGCCCTCGAGGAGGACGGCAAGCTCCTTGGCGAAAACATCATCTATCCCTTCGAGCCGCAGAAGAAGTGGGACGAGGGCAAAACGACCCTCCTCCTGGAGGTCCAGCGCCACCAGGCACAGATCATTGCCATTGGCAACGGCACCGGCTGCCGCGAGGTCGAGCAACTGGTCTCCGACGCCATCGAGCAAGGCGGCCTCGACGTTCAATACGCCATTGTCAGTGAGGCCGGCGCAGCCGTCTATGCCGACAGCGACCTCGGAAAGCAGGAGTTTCCGAACCTCGATGCGGCGATCCGGGCCACGGTCAGCATCGGCCGCCGCCTGCAGGACCCGCTGGCGGAACTCGTGAAGATCGATCCGCGCGCCATCGGCGTCGGCCTCTATCAGCACGACCTGGTCCAGCCGCGCCTCAGGGACGCGCTCGATGCCGTCATGGTCGAGTGCGTTGGAGCGGTCGGGGCGGATGCCAACACGGCGTCGCCCGCGATGTTGCGGTACATTCCGGGCCTGAGGGCCGAGCACGTTCAGCCGCTCGTGGCCCGCCGCACGCAGTCGCCGCTGGCAAGCCGCGAGGACCTGCGAACCCTGCCCGGCTGGGACGAGAAGACGTTCGCCACGGCAACCGGGTTCCTCCGCATCAGCGGCACGAACCCGCTCGATGCCACGCGAATCCATCCCGAGAGCTACCCGGCGGCCGAGAAACTGCTCGCGAGATTCGGATTCACGGTCCAGGACCTCGCCGGCCCCGAGTCAGCCCAGACCGTCCGTAAGAGCCTGACGGGCGTGTCGCTGGAACCGCTGGCCCAGGAACTGGGCATTGCGCTGGCGGATCTCGTGGAACTCGTCGGCGCGATCCAGCGGCCCGGCTTCGACCCGCGCTCGCAGCATCATGGGCCGGTGTTTCGCAAGAGAATGCGGCGTATCGAGGACCTTTCGCCCGGCATGTGGGTCAAGGGAACCGTGCGCAACGTCGTCGACTTCGGCGCGTTCGTCGACATCGGGCTGAAGGAAGACGGCCTCGTCCACATCAGCCAGTTCTCGAAGCGCTATGTCCGGAACCCGCTGAAATTCCTGCACGTCGGCGACGTCGTGGACGTGAGGATCGTTTCGATCGACCCGGCGAAGCATCGCATTGCGCTGACCCTGATCTCCGAGGAGCCGAAAGAAGGCGAGGCCAAGCCCGCCGCCGCAGGCGCCGAAGGCGAAGCCGCACGCCGGCCGCCTCGCGCCGCCCGTCGCGGCCCTCCGCACGGGCCAAGGCCCGCCGCGGCGACCCGCCCCGGCAAAGGCGCCGCACCCGAAGCGTCTCAAGGCGCCGCCGCCCCTGCCGGCCACGGCACAGCCGCAGGCCGTGCCAGGGCCGCAGCACAAAGCGGCGACGGTCAGGCCGCCGCGCGCGGCCCGCGCCGCGTTGAGCCAGGCAGGCCGCGTCCGGCCGGGGCCGATCGTCGCAGCCCGGCGGGAGCCTCCTCCGGTCGCCCCCCGCAACGCCGTGGCCCGGGCGAGTCATCCCCGGGCGAAGGAGGAGGCCGCGGCAAGTTCCGCCGAGGTCGCCCCCTGGAGCGCACGGGGCCGCCCCGCATCATTATTTCCGCCGGCCGCAAAGAAGACGACAAGCGCGGCGCCGACGAGCAGGGCCGCCCGAAGATCCGCTGGGC
>JAPLMO010000007.1 GCA_026386995.1 Planctomycetota bacterium
GATTCCGCTACAGTACCGCACCCCGGACCTGGGGCTGGAACCCGAGGGAACCTTCGCCGACGAAGACAAGCAGGCCATCCGCCGCATCATCTACGAGGTCAAGCGCTACGAGAACAAGATCCGCGACCTGTGCCTATCGGGGTCGGCGGACAAGGCCGTGGCCCTGATGGAACTCCTGATGGACGAGGACTTCGTCGGCCGCAAGGGCGACGAAGTCACCTGGCGCATCGAACAGTGGTATTATGAGAAGAAGTACGAAGCGTGGACGACCTTCCGGACGCGCGTGCTCTACCGGTTCCGCATCTCGAAGGCGGCCTTCGACACGTGGGGCTGGCAGTTCGAGCCGGCCCTCGGCGGCTTCGACATCACCGCCGACCGCACGGAGCCGATCACGGTGGAGTACACCGTCCCCGAAAAGCCCGTCGCCGAGAAGGGCCTGACGGGCAATCAGTACCCGCCCGCCGAGAAGGGGATGCCCAAGGAACCGCACCCGCCGGAGCCGGAGGAGAAGTAGGTCGCGGGGCCTGCCGCGTCGGGCTGTGCGTGACGGCGGGGCCTGAACGGCACATCGGTTCGGTCGCGCCGCTTTCACGCCGTCAGCCGCCGCAGGTGGCACACGTGCCGCGGATCATCATCGGCGCCGTATCCGTCAGCCGCCGACGGCGGCGACTGATCTGTAGCCTCGGGCGCAAGCCCGTGGACACGAGGGCCGCCCCCCGTTATCATCATTACAACAGTATGATGCTGTCAGCCGCCTGCGGCGGCGATTGATCTGTAGCCTCGGGCGCAAGCCCGTGGAAAACGGACGGCCCGCCCGGTATCATTTCAATCACAACATGCCTGAGCCCCGTAGGGGCGATTGAAAGGACATCAATGGGCCACACCTTCTCGAACCTGCTCGTCCACGCCATCTTCGGTACGAAGGGCCGCTTACCGACGATCCGCGAATCGTTTCGGCCGCGCCTCTACGAATACATGTCGGGCATCGCCAGGACCGAATTCGGGCGGGCACTTTGTATTGGCGGAACGCCCAACCACGTCCATGGGCTGATTGTCCTGACAACGGACGTCTCCGTGGCAGAGGCCGTGCGCAAGTGGAAGAGTATTTCGTCAAAGTGGGTCCACGAGACGTTCCCGGAGGATCAGGATTTCGCATGGCAGAGCGGATATGGCGCGTTCAGCGTAAGCAGGTCCAGCGTGCCGAAGGTGGCCGGATATATCGAGAGGCAAGCCGAGCACCACAGGAAAGTGACGTTCGAAGAGGAGTTCGTGGCATTCCTGAATCGCCACGGAATAGAGTATGACCCGCGATATATATGGGATTGACGGGACCTCCGCTCAATCGCCCCGATGGGGCTCAAAGGAAAAGCGAAGGGATGGGCGCGACGCCAGCGTTCCACGGGCTTGCGCCCGAGGCTACAGATCAATCGCCGCCGTTGGCGGCTGAGTATTTCCCGCCAGCCGCCGCAACAGCCGCAGGTTCACCGGGTCCATCTCGCAGCCGCAGGTGTCGTGCTTCGGCGTTTCGAGGATAAAGGGCAGGGCGGCCAGGGTGGGGTGACGAAGGAGCAACCGGAACGCCTCTCGGCCCAGATTGCCGCGCCCGATGTGCTCGTGGCGGTCCAGGCCCGACCCGAGTTCGCCCTTGGCGTCGTTGGCGTGCACCACGAGCACGCTCGAAAGGCCTACCGCGGCGTCCAACTTTCCCAGCGTGTCTTCGACCGCGGCCGGCGTCCGCAAATCGTACCCTGCGGCAAACAGGTGGCACGTGTCGATGGTTACGCCCAGCCGCGCGGCTGCATCGCATGATTGAAACAGGTATCGCAGGTGCTCCACCTTTCCGCATAGGACGCTCCCTGCGCCGGCGGTCGTCTCCAGGAGTATGCGGCAGCGATGCCCGGGCCGCTCTCGGTGCAGCCAGTCGAGGGCAAGGGCGATCCGCGCCAGGCCCGCCGCCGCGCCGCTGCCCATGTGTGCTCCGGGGTGAAGGACGAGGTAGTCCAGCCCCAGGCGCTGGGCGCGGTCCCACTCTTCCAGGACGCACCGGCGAGACTTCTCGTAGAGCGTTTCGTCGGGGCTTGCGAGGTTCACGAGGTACGAGGCGTGGCCGACGAGCGGCCGCAGGCCCGCCTCCTTGGCCGAGACGCGGAATCGCTCGGCGTCATCCTCGGAGAGGGCCGGGAACCGCCACTGCGACGGCGACTTGACGAACACCTGGAGGCAATCGGCCTTGACGTCGCAGGCGCGCTGGACCGCGCGGTCTACGCCGCCTGCAATCGAAAGATGTGCGCCGAAACGTATCAAAGACAGTTCCAGGTTTCAGGTTTCAGATTTCAGGTTTCAGATTTCAGATGTCAGATTCCAGGTTCCCGGCTTCAACTCGGCAAGCGGCTTGCCCTTTTGAGTGCGGCGTTTTCCGGCATTGAACATTGAACATTCGAACATTGAACATTTCCCCGCTACTTCTGGTAGATCGGCAGGTAGTTGTACGGCAACTGGAGGATGACTGTCGCAATTGCCGTTCCGTACGTCGTGCCGACGTTGTCTCCGTTCCAGCTTCCATCGGGGCTTTGCATCTTCATGAGCCGCTCGCGAATGTGCGGGTAGTAGCCATGCCAATCCTTGCCCCCACGCTGATACCACGCCTGGGCAAGGTAAAGATGCGTGTAGAAATAGTGCCCGCCCCAGGCCGAGGACTCCGTGCCGACCTGCCCGCGGAC
>JAPLMO010000223.1 GCA_026386995.1 Planctomycetota bacterium
TTGATGGCTTCGGGGACCGCAGGGGCCGCGACCGGCGTCGGGTCGCTCGGCTTCGGCGCCACCTGCGTCGGCGGAGGCGGAGGCGGAAACAACGGGGCCGGCGGCGGGGGCGGCGGGGGCGGCGGGGGCAGGTCGGCCGCAACCTTCAACTCGCCGCCGATCATTCGCAGTCGCGCTCGGCGCAGTTCCATCGCCCCGGAATGCACGCACACCAGCGGCGCGTTCAGTCTCGTCAGATCCGCCGACAGGCCGCTTGTCAGGGCCGTGGCCGGCCCGCGCCACTTAATGTGCGGCTTGCCGTCCAGCGTAACGAAAACCTCCATCTGATCGCCGCGCGGCAGGACCCTGACGGCGGCGACGTACTCACGGCCGTTCTCCAGAGTGCCCGGCTGCACCGTGGTCTCGTTGTTCCTCGGGCCCTTATTGTTGACACGGTCCAGGCCGGAACACTCGCCTTTGAACCAACTCAGTTGCAGGCCGCAACTGGTCGTTCCCATGGGCAGGTGGATTCCGATCGCATCGTTGCCCAGGGTTCGCACAAAGGCGATCTCCAACTCGTAGGCGCCCTCGGGAGTCATCGGGATCATGATGCGGGCCCACGCGCGCACCTCTTCAGAGACCATGGCGCCGTTCTTCGTCTCCCACTTCCCAGTGACGGCGTGCTTGTCGGAGTTGATGAGCGGCATGCAATCGATCCACTTGCCGGGTGGCGGCGCGGACGCGGCCCCTAGCGGCAGGGCGGCCATCGCCTCGCCGACCTTGGCCAGGGCCAGCGTGGCGGTGGTCCGCGTCATGTCCTCGGCAGCGTGCAACTCGATGAACCGCTGGTAGTACGCCCTGGCCCGCGCCAAGAGCGCGCCTTTGACGGCGACGGTGGTCGTCCGGTCGGCCATGCCGCGGTACCAGTCGCCGAGCGGGGCGCAGACGGCCTCGGGAACCTGGTCGAGCGGCTTGGCGGCCTCGGGCAGAAGTTTGCGGGTCGTCTCGTCGGCGCCGGCGTCGAGCAGTTTGGCCGCCTCGGCCGGGTTATCCAGGTCCACCAGGTATACGCGGAGGAGGTCCTTGCGTGCGGCGGCGTCCTGCGGGTTGGCCTCCAACCTGGCCTTCAGGGTGGCAACCTGTTTCTGCTTCTCGTACCGCCCGTAGACAGCGCCGTAGCGGGCCTGGATGTCCGCCTTGGAAGATGACCCGATGGCGACCGCGATGCCGAGGGCCTGCCGGAGGGATTCGACCGCGCCGTCGAGGTTGCCGGCCTCGACCTGGGCATCGGCGGCGGCCGCGAGCGAGTCGATCAAGTTTTCGCCGAGGCGGGTTTTTTCGTCGCCCTTGGCCACGGGGAACATCTTGACCTGCACCGCCAGGATCTTCGCGGCGCATTCGGCCTTCTTTTCGGGAACCTTCTCGGCCTCGAGTTCCATCGCCGCCTGGGCGGTCCCGTAGCCGCTGGAATCCTTCATCGCCAGGTCATAGATGTTCTGGCAGATGACGGCAACGAGCGCGGGCGGATTGCCGGACATGCGCGCGGCCTCCATGAGGCGCGCCGCCAGCGCGGCATCGTCGGCCCCCGTGAGCGTGGCCGAGACGCGCTTCACCTCGTCGCCGTAGAGCGAATCGAAAGCGGTCTGGGCGTCGGCAGCCTCCTCGGCCATCGCCTGCGATGCGGCGAAGAGAACTGCGGCAACTATGCCAAGTCGTGTCGTCAGCATCACCGTTGTCCCCATGAAGGTGAAACCCGCCTGAAGACAGAAAAGGATTCTACCTTCTATGACGCACCGGACAACCTTTTGTTCGCGCGGGCTGAGGCGTTATCGCCGGGGGCTAAATATGGCCGGGGGCCGCCTACGTCACATCCTCCACCTTTGCCGCAGCCCGCAGGCCGTCGAGAAACTTCTCGATGGCCGCGTTGCGGTCATCGGTCACCAGGCGGGCCCGGATGTAGCCGTCCACCTCCTCCAAACTCGCGGGACCCGAGGGCTTGCGGTCAAAGACCTTGACGATATGGAACCCGTAGCGCGTGGCGAAGATATCGCTCACCTCGCCCGGCTTCATCTTGAAGACCGTGTTCTCGAAATCCTCGACCATCCGGCCGAGCGCGAACCAGCCCAGGTCGCCGCCGTTCTCCGGGCAGTCGGAGTACTTGACGGCGAGCGCGGCAAAGTCGGCGCCGGCGGCCAGGTCCTCTTTCGCCTTCCGCAGTGCCTCCTCGCACACCTCGGGCGGCTTGCAGGGGGTGACGTGCTTGACCAGGTGGGCCGCATGCACACGCTCGGGCAGCGCGAACTCCTTGAGGTTCTCCTGGTAGAACTTGCGGACCGCCTCCTCGGTGGGCGGCGGGAGGTCCTTGCCGGCCTCGTCCAGCAGGCGGCGAGCACGCAGGCTGAGTTCGATGTTGGCCCGGACGTCGGCGGGGACGTCGGGACCAGGCTCGCGGCCGGTGCCGCGGATGGCCGCATCGACTTCCTCGGGCGTGACGGGGTGCGGGTCGGCCTTGGCGGCCTGCTCCAGCAAGGTCCGCTCGATGATGTTCTCGCGGGCCCATTCCTGGAGGCGTGCCTCGCGTGTGGCGGGCGCCTCGTCGGCGAACGCCTGCTCGAACTGCGGCCGCATGCGCTCCGTTTCCTCGTGGACCGCCTTCTCGTCGATGCGTTCGCCGTTGACCAGAATGGCCATGCGTGCTCCTCGATGGGTCAGGTGCAACTTTGCGCGGCGGGTCTCCCGACCTGCCGCGCACGTTGCACTGTTGGTTGTGCGCAGGCACTTCTCGCGCGGCGGGTCAGGAGACCCGCCGCGCAAGCGATGGAACCAGGCACCCACTCGCGGCATTCTAGCCGAAGGAGGGCCGGGCGGGAAGAGGTCACTTGCCTCGCTTGCCGCGCCGCGCCCGTCATATTTAGCCCCCCGTGAATACTCGGGGGGCCGAACGTTGGGGTGCGCGTGTCGCCGTGCCGCCCCCGGTGTATTCACCGGGGGCTAAATAAGCACATGGCGCGCATGGCGGCCGGGCGAGGGTACCGGGAAATGGGCTTGATTCGCCTGCCGGGGGGGCGTAGATTCGGCTGTATTGACCGCCCGCAGTTCACGGCTCGCGGCCTTGCGGCTAATCGAGGTTTTCGATGCGCTGGCTCCTGGTGACGATTCTGGCCTACGGGTGTCTGCTGATCGAGAGGTCCGTGTTCTGGCCGGGCGGGCTGGCCGTTCAGGTGGACCAGCACTGGGCGCGCCCGGACCTCGTGCTGCTCGTGGGGCTGTTTCTGGCGTTCTTTTTCGAGCCACGCCAGGTCTTCGTGGCGGGGTGGTGCCTGGGCCTCGCATCGGACTTTGCGTACCTGGCCGGCCCGCTGGGCCTGAAGGCCCTGCTGTTCTGCCTGGCGCTGGCGGCCATCAGCGCCGTGCGCAGCGAGTTGCCCCGCACGCGGATCTGGTTCCAGTTCTTCGCGGCGATGGTGCTGGTGTTCGCGGTGCACCTGGCATGGTACGTGATTGCGCGGCTGGCGGCCGGGGCCGGCCTGTGGCTGGTGCGGTCGGCCGAGGAGGCGATACTCGACAGCCTCTTCTCGGCGGTCCTGGCGCCGTACCTGTTCTGGGCATTCACGGCGTTTCGCGGGCCGTTGGGGATTGCCGTGCCGTCGCGCTCGAAGTAGCGCTACAACGCAACTTGATTTCCCGCCCCCACTGCTTTAGGATGCCCTCGTCGGTTGGGGCATCTACTCAATGTATGCAACTCGCCTGAAGGCGGTCATGGTCGTGCTGGGGCTGGGCGTCTTCCTCCTGGGCGGAAGCCTCTTTTACCTTCAGGTCTTCCAGGGCACGTGGTTCCGCGAGGAGGCCGCGGGCAACCTGAGGCGCAAGCCCGGCTTCCCGCCGACGGTCCGCGGGAGCATCTTCGACCGTAACGGCCTCGTCCTGGCGCAGGACACCGGCGGCTTCGACGTGGCCGTCTACCTCCCCTTCATCGAGATGCCCGACGACTTCGTCGCACACATGGCCCGGCAATGGCGCGTCCCGCCCGAGGAGGTCCGCGGGCGGGTCGAACGGATGTGGGCGGAACTGGCGCGGCTGACGCACGTGCCGCCCGAGGAACTGGTGCGGCGGACCGAGACGATCCGGGCCCGCGTCGAGTTCATCCGCCAAGCCGTCGAGAAAGTACACGGCCGGCGGATCCGCATCCCCGAGGAAACCTACGGCGAGCCCTCCTCTGCCGCGCACCCGATCGTCTACGACGTCGACCTGGCGGCCGTGGGCGCCATCACCAGCCGCCCGGAGGAGTTTCCGGGCCTGGTGATCGAGAGCACCCGCAAACGCGAGTACCCGTACAGCGCGGTGGCGCCGCACATCACCGGGCGCCTGGGCGAAGTCGCCCCCGAGGAACTCACCGGACCTCTGAACGCCGAGCACCCGCCGGGGGACCTCAGGCGGTACTGGCCCGGCGACTGGATCGGCCGCGGCGGCATCGAAGGAGGCTGCGAGGAGAGGCTCCGCGGGGCACGCGGGCTTATCCAGAAAGGCATCGAGGGGAACCTCCTGGAGGACATTCCGCCCGTCCCCGGGCAGGACGTGCACCTCGCCCTCGACATCGCTCTCCAGAGCGACGTGGAGGAGATCCTCGATCATCCGCCGGCCGGCGTCACGATCAAACGCGGGTGCGCGGCCGTCGTCCTCGACTGCCGCACAGGCGAGGCACTGGTCCTGGCGACCGCCCCGCGGTACGACCAGCGGTCGTTCCAGGCGAACTTTGCGGACCTCCTGAAGGACCCCGCCCGGCCGCTCGTGAACCGTGCCGTGTCGGGCCTGTACCCGCTGGGGTCGGTCTTCAAGGCCGTGACGACAACCGCCGCTCTGCACGAGGGCGTCATCACGCCACAGACCGTCTTTACGTGCGAGGGCGTCCTTGACCCGGCCCATCCGAACCGGTTCGGCTGCGACGTGTTCCGCAGCCGCGGGTCCGTGCACGGCCCGCTGCCGCTGCGCACGGCCATACAGAAATCGTGCAATGTGTATTTCTACCACGCAGCGGAGGCCCTCTCACGCAACGAGGCGGGCCGCCTGGACCTGAAAGCCGGCTCTGTGCGGCTCCAGGCGTGGGCCGCACGCCTCGGCCTGGGGCGGCCCACGGGCGTCGGCCTGGGCGGCGAGCCGGCCGGGAACCTCTCGGTCGGCGACCCGCGGAACCTGGCCGTCGGCCAGGGCGAACTCCTCGTGACGCCGCTTCAGGTGGCCCAACTGTACGGCCTCGTGGCCACCGACGGCCGCATGCCCCCTGTCCGCCTCATCCGTGACGGCGAGCCCGCACAGCGGCCGCCGCTGGGCCTGAACCCGCGGCTCATGGCGGTCCTGAGGGACGGCCTTACGGCGGTCGTCAACGAGCAGGGCGGAACGGGCTACGCCACCGCCTACCTGCCGGACATCCGCTTCGCGGGCAAGACCGGCACCGCCCAGAGCGGCCGGAGCGACCCGCACGCGTGGTTCGCCGGGTTCGCCCCCGCCGAGAATCCCCGCGTCGCCTTCGCGGTTATCGTGGAGTACGGCGGCCACGGCGGAACGGCGGCCGGCCCCGTCGCCCGCGAGATCGTCAAGGCGTGCCAGGCACACGGCTACCTCGCCGACCGGCCGCGATCCGACACCACCGCCGACTCGCCGCCCAACGGCAAGAACGGCAACGGAAAACCGAAGAACGGCAAGCGCAACGGCGTCTTCGAGCAGCACCTACCACCGGCCTCCCTCGACCGGGCCGCACCCCAGCCGGTCGGGTGAGGGCTCACCATATTTAGCCCCCCGAGACGGCTTCGTTCAACAGGCAGTTCCGGCCATGCTCGCTTCGCAAGACGGCCGGAACCGCCTGATTCGTTACTCGGCACGTTCACCGGCGCTGCCCTCATCCAGAGAACTCAGCAGTTCGCGCACCGTCCGGCCCGTCACCGGGTCGCGGGCGTCGGGGGCGATCTC
>JAPLMO010000239.1 GCA_026386995.1 Planctomycetota bacterium
CGCGGAGGGCCTTGAGCATCGGCGTCGGCCCGCATCCGTAAAGCGCCAGCGGTTCCCCTTTCCAGAGGTCGCACAGGTAAACGCCCAGTGCCTCGGTGATCCTGCCGCGATATCCCGCGCTGCCGTCCTCGGTCGCCAGGACCGTCGGAATGTCGTCCTCGGCGAACTCCTCCACCAGGCCGGTCGGCTCGACGCGGTTGTCGGTCGCCGGCGGGTCCCGGCGGTACGTCACCGGCATGTCGCGGGCGTCCTTGGCGCCGAAGAAGCACAGGCACCGCTTGCCGAGGTCGGTCAGGTAATCGGCGAGGCCGAAGATCGGCGCGACGCCGCACCCGCCGCCCACCAGGATGCACAGCCGGTCGTCCGACGGGGCCGTAAAGTTATTGCCGAGCGGCCCGACGACGTTGAGCAAACTGCCGACCGGCCGCGAATGAAGGAACTGCGATCCCGTCCCGACGACCCGCACCAGGACTTCCAGCCTGACGCGGCCGACGTCGCGGGCCACGCGGCCGGGGGCGTTCTTCTCGGGCATCGCCCCGACGCGCGACACGCTGAACGGCCGCCGCACCACCGGCCACCGGCGCGAGATCTCCAGGCCTGTAGCCTGCGGCCACTGATCGCCGTCTTCCACGTCGCGGCCCTCGGAGGCCGACAGGGCCTTCAGGTCCGATTCACACAAAACGTTGATGAACTGCCCGGGCAGGCTGACCCAATCGGGCGGCGCGTCCAGCGAAAGCCTCAAGAAACCATGCCCGGTCGCTTGGCGGGCCACGACGAGCAGATCCAGGCGCCGCGGCCGACTGGCCTCGACTGACCCCCTCGCCTCTTCGCCCATCATGGGTGCTGCTCCTTCCAGACCCGGAAAGGCGATTATCGCGCCTACGGCCGAGGCTTCAACCTTTTTCCATCGGCGTCCGTGCCCCGCGTCCCAAAATTCTGTTCGCAAACGCCCGCCAAACGAGTATTATAAGGAAGTGGTTTCCGGCGGCGTAGGTCGCCGGGCGCCTGCCGCGGGGGAACCTGTATGAGGTGCATCCGCACAATTCTCGCAGTCGCCGGGTGGCATGCGGCCGCCATGCCCGCCTTGGTTGCAGCAATTCTCTTGGCGGCGGCATCACCGGCGCCGGCCGACCGCGTCATCACCAAGACGGACGAAACATTCACGGGCGCCATCGTCGAGGATACCGCCGAGAAGGTGGTGCTAAAGACGCTGCGCGGCACCGTGACGATCGCTCGCGACCAGGTGAAATCCGTCGAGAAGTCCGCCGAACCAGCCAAGCCGCCATCGGGCGCGCCGGCCCCGACGCAGGTCACCGTCGCGCAGGTCGACCCCTCAAAGGCGGCACAGGCGCTCAAGGATGCCAAGTCCGCGCTCGTGGCGGGCGAGTGGGCAAAGGCCGCCGGCCTGCTGGAGGGCCTGATGCTCCTGGATGAACGGACGCTCTCCCCGGAAGACCGGCTTGGGGCCACGGGCGCGCTGGTGACGTGTTACCTCCAGATCAAGGACGCGCAAGGGGCCGCCAAGAGCCTGCTTCGCCGCGCTGCCCTGACAAACGACCCGGCCGACAAAAAGCGACTGGTCGCGGCCGCAGACGTGCTCAAACTCTCCGGCGCAACCGAGATCGGCGGCAAGACGCTCTCTCGCTTCGAAGAAGTCCTCGCCGCCGCAATGCCTTACCGGGCGCAGGATTACCTGAAGGAAGCCAACGACTTCGCCGCCAAGGCCACGCGCCTCAACGATGCGGCCCAACTCGACAAGGCCGCCGCCACGGCCCTGAAGCGCCTCGCCGAGGCCGACGTCTTCGTGCCGGGCTTCAGCGCCGCCCACCGCATGGAGCCGCTGGCGGCAATCTTCAACAACGTCCTCAACGCCGTGCGGCGCGCGGTGGAGTCCTGCGACAAGGATCGCCAGGAACTGACCCAGACGTCCCTCTCGATGCCCGTTACCGTGCCTGCTGCAAGGGCCTTCAACGACCGCGTCAAACCGTATCTGGCACGGCGAGAGGGGGCCGAGGCGGCCCTGAAGAACCTTCAGCCGTTCGCTCAGAAAAACAACGCTGCCGAACTGTACACGAGCAACGAGAAAGAGATCACCGACCTCCTTCGCAAACTCGACGACCTCCAGTACTACCCCAAGGGCACCGTGTTCCCGTCCATGGGCTACTACGGCGGTCCCTACGGCGGTTCCTACGGCAGTTCCTACGTCGTCCCGCGACGGCTGATCAAGTTGGCTCGCGTCGGGTAAACGCGGCCTGCAACTAATATCACAGCGCCACCTGGGCAAGTTTCGCGCGGCGGGTCTCCCGACCCGCCGCGCCAATCGCGTTCTGGCGGCCCCCAGGTCCATTTCTTGCGCGGTGGGTCAGGAGACCCACCGCGTAAAGCCTGTGGCCAGCGGCCGGGCGCCATCAGGGCAAACGTTTACGGCCCGCCCTCGGCCGGCTCGGGTTCGCCGACACCTCCGCGGCGCCTGGGCAGAACATCCACCTCGGGCCGGATGCGGACCGCCCACACCAGGTACAGCACGCCCCCGCCGATGATCGCCACGAAGAGCGTCGTCACGCCCCAGTGGCTCGCCACCGCCGCCCCCACGAGCGGCAGGAACGTCAGCGGACTCGTGATGGTGTTGAGGAACCCGATATACGACAGCCGTCGCCGAGGCGGCGCGCGGCCGATGAGAAAGCGGTTCCCGCCGATAATGCTCCCCTGGTATGCCGCGCCGATCGCCGCCAGCGCCAGCAGATAGACCACCAGCGGCAGGTCCAGGACGGCCTGCGTCCCGGGGAACGTCACGCCGAACGTCTGCGGCATAAGCGGCGCCGCCAGAGCCAACATCGGCGCCAGCACAAAGCACACGCCCGTCCAGACGAGCGTGATGCGGTCGCCGAAGCGGTCCACGGTCCAGCCCCACAGGGCGCTTGAGCAGACGCGGCTTATCTTGAAGGTGGCCACCAGCAGGCCGCCCAGGACGACCACGCCGGCCGTGTCGCCGCTGGACTTCAGTTTCGTCGCCCCGTACGGGATGAAGAACGTCATAGCCAGGTCGTTGACGCGGAACGCCACGCGCAGCCAGAAGTACGCCCGGTAATTGCGGTTGCGCTTCAGCCATCGCCAGCCGCGGATGAGCGACTCCAGGAACGTCGTGCGGCGCTTCGCGCGGGGGCCTTCCTCTTCGTGGCACGCCAGCAGGGCCAGCATGGCTATGACCGTCAGCGTGCCGCCGATCACGCCCAGCCAGAAGTAGTTGGAGGCCAGAACGGCGTTGTCGGCGTCGCCCTGGCCGCGGTTGAGGATTGGCTGAACGATGAAAAGGCCCGCCACGAACGACAGCGCCCCGCCCCAGAATTCGCGCGTCCCCAGGAACGTCCCGATCCGCTCCACCCGGATCATGCGCCCGAACATGTCGAGCGTAACGACGTGCCCCGCCCCCATGCAGGTCGCGATCACCAGGAACGCGGCAAAGAACAGTGCAAGCGTCGTCCAGTGCACGTGCGATGCCAGCAGCCAGATCGCCAGCAGAAGCCCGGCCGTCCCCACAGCGCGAATCACCGTCAGGAGGCCGTAGAACGGCCGCTTCCTCGGCCGATGCTCCAGCATGCTGCTGACGTAGAGTTGCGGCAGGAGCGACCCGCCCTTGTTGATGATCGACAGGACCGACACCAGGAAGAACGCCCAGTCCTGGCCGTACACCGGCTTGGCGAGGGCAAACACCAGGCCCGCCAGAATAAGGTCCGGGTGGATGAAGTCGTACGCCACCGTGCCGAGCGTGCCGTTGAGGATGCCCAGCATGTAGTTGCGGCGGCTGCACTCACATGGGCCTTGCGTCACACGACCGGCGGCGGCCGAGGCCGAGACGGGATTCGCCGCGGCGCGCGCCGCAAGCGGCAGCGGGTCCACACCGCCTGCAGGTCCGTCAGAATCGCTTTGTGATTCGGGTTCGTCCACCGTCAGGGATTTCCCGGACTCTCATGGTCCGTCAAACTTGTTTCTGTGAGTCGAACCAAGTCGCGCGGTGGGCAGTCTTGCCCACCGCGCGGCGGGCAAGACTGCCCGCCGCGCTCAGGCTACTCACAGTTTCAATTTTGACGGACTCTCGTTCGGGAGATCCAATCCTCCCGCCACCGACAACCTACCGCCCGGCCGCGCTGTTTTCCATATCAAAAGCGCCCTTGAGCGGAAGGCGCGAACCATTTCGCGCCCCGTACGTCTAACCCGATGTATAATACGCACGTTCCTGCGGAAAGGGGACTCTATGGCCGCCCGCGCGATGGGCATCGTCCTGGTTGTGGCGGGTTTCGCGGTCGCACTCCTCCTGGCAATCCTGGGCGTCGACCTCGTCCGGGCCTGCCGCACGGGGCCAAGGTGGAAGCGAAGGTTGATCGGCGCGGGGTTGGTGCTGCTGATGGCGATGGGCTTCACGCCGACGGGCGGCTGCAATGCCACCCGAGAAGAAAGTAAGCCTGCCGCATTTGCCGACCCTGCCCCACCGGCCAAGGAACTCTCGGAATCGAAGGGCTGGCAGCGCATGCTCGCCGCGTGGAACGAAGCCGAGGATATCATGTCCGGCAAGCGCGTCGATTACCCGCCGTTCAGCGAGAAAGGCTTGAAGAAGGTCCTCGCAAACCTCAAGCAGGCCGAGGCCGAAGCCGCGGAACTCCAGAAAGCGAAACTCATCACCGAGCCCGAGGCCGGACTGCTTCTGAAAGATTTGGGCGAACTGGGCGGCTTTGAACGGAAGTGGCGCATCAACATGACGTGCTACGACACGGCGGAAATCCCACCTGGCTGGGGCAGTTTTAATCGCCTTTCGGACCGCCTGCCGCTGCTGGAGAAACTCGCTGCCGCCGAGACGATCCACCCCGAGGTCGTCGAGAGAGTGCTCGTGAGCGTCGTGGCCGATATCCAGACCCTCGCCAAAGAGGAATCGCTCAAGGAGTTCACCAAGGCCGAAGAACGCGAGAAGGCCCTGAAGACCCGCGATGCCGCCCGTGCGGCCGTCCTGCGCATCCAACAACACATCAGGCAGTGGCATGGGACCTGCTACTACGCCTCCTTACCGCAAATCAAGAAGCCGGATATGGCGCAGTCCCGCGCGCGGCAGGAAGCCCTGGAGAGATTCGCTGCCGCCGACACGCTTCGCCCCGATGTGCTCCGCCAAGCCTCCGCCAACGCCGGAAAAGAACAAGACGCCTCTTAAGGAGCCCACGATGCCACAACGCGCCGTGAACCTCGTGCTGGTCGTCGCCGGAGTGGCGACCGTGGCGCTGCTCATGGTTCTGGGCGCCGACCTTGCCAGTGCCGCCAGTCGCGGCCCGCAATGGAAGAGGCGGATGCTTGGCGCGGGGCTGGCGCTCCTTATGGCGATGGGCTTTGCACCTGACCTGGGCCGCGCCGCCGCAGAGGAAAGCAAGCCTGCCGCATCGGCCGCCCCTGCCGCCTCGGACAAGGGCCTCGCGGAGGCAAAGGGCTGGAATCGCATCCTCGCCGCGTGGAAGGAGGCTGAGGATATCGCCTCCGGCAAGCGCGGCGACTATCCATTCGACGAGGCCGGCAAGAAGCGCCTGCTTGAGGACCTCAAGAAGGCGGAGGCCGACGTAGCGGACCTCCAAAAAGCGAAACTTATCACCGCGCCCGAGGCCGGGCTGCTCCTGAAGGATTTAGACACACTGACAATCGGCGTTCATGCCACTCTACCGACCGAGGCGAAGAACGTCACGTGCTACGCACCGATGCCCTTCCAGCCCGGTCGCGACAGTTTCAATCGCCTTTCGGACCGCCTGCCGCTGCTGGAGAAACTTGCCGCCGCCGTGACGCTGCACCCCGAGGTCGTCGAGAAAGTGCTCGAAAGTATTGAGACCGATATCCAGACCCTGAGCAAAGAGGAATCGCTCAAGGAGTTCGCCAAGGCCGAAGAACGCGAGAAGGCCGAGAAGACCCGCGATGCCGCAAAAGCGTCCGCGCTGCGCCTCCGCCAGCGAATCACGGCGCCGGTCATGTGCTACTACTTATACTTAATGTCAATCCCGTTGCGCGAGCCGGAGTCGAAACAAGAGCAGTCGGTCGCACGCCTGAGGATCCTGGAAACCCCTGCCGCAACCGCGGCCTTGCGCCCCGACGTGCTCCACAAAGCCGCCGCCAACGCGCGGACCCTGGAGAACGAAACCTGAACGCGATGGCAACGATTCCGCTTTCGGATGCGGCCCAATGACCCCCCTCCCCCGCCGCCACGACTCCCTCGTCTTCGAGGTCACCCAGCGGTGCAACCACGCCTGCGCACACTGCTACAACGCGTGGAAGAACGCCCGGCCGTACCCAGCAGCGGGGGAACTCGGCACGGCCGAGACCCTGGCGATGCTCGGCAAGGTGCTGGATGAATCGGGCGCGCACCTGGTCTCCTTGAGCGGCGGCGAGCCGATGCTGCGGAAAGACATCTTCGAGATCGCCGACTACCTTGCGTCGCGCGGCGTGGCCGCAAACCTCATCACCAATGGGTCGCTCGTGACCGAGGACGCGATCGCGCGCCTTGCGCCCGACAAGATCAGCGTGTGGGAACTGCCCCTCTTGTCGGTCGACCGGGCCGTGCACGACCGGATGAGCGGCGCGCCCGGCGCGTTTGACCGCGTGACGATGGCCGTGGCGAACCTCAAGGCCGCGCGGCAGCGAGTGGTGACGGTTTTCGTGGCCACGCGCATCAACCTCGCCACGTGGCCCGAGACGGCCGAACTCGCCTTCGCCCTCGGCGCCGACGGCATCATGCTGAACCGTTTCAACCCCGGCGGCGAAGGCTCGCGGCACATCGAGGAACTTCAGGCATCGCCGGAGGAACTGACACGGGTGCTCGACCAGGCCGAGGCGGCGAGCGCCAAGTACGGCATCCCCATCAGTTGCAGCATCGCCATGCCGCCGTGCCTATTCGACACCACCCGCTACAAGCACCTCACGTTCGGCTTCTGCGCTGCCGGCACGGAGCGGGCCTACTACACGATCGACCCCGTGGGGAACCTCAGGCCGTGCAACCACTCGCCGACGATCCTCGGGAACGTACGAGAAATGAACTTCTGGGACCTCGTGGACAGCCGCGCGGCCAGCGACTTTACGGCCGCGCGGCCGGAGTTCTGCGCGGGCTGCCGCCTTGAGACCACGTGCATGGGCGGATGCAAGGCCGCCGCCGAGGCGTGCTGCGGAGACCTGCGAGCGATGGACCCCTTCCTGGCGGCGTTCGCCGGCCAGGCCGTCAGACCGGCTTAGCAGGCCTCTTGCCCAATCGCCGTTCATGTAGGGTGGGTGCTCTGCACCCACCAATGTCGTTATTGTCGCGTGAAAACGGCGGGTGCATAGCACTCACCCGATGTGAACGACATAACGACATCAGCGTGGGTGCATAGCACCCACCCTACATCTTGGACAGATCCCCACCACGCGAAACCTGCGATGGAACACTACCGGGCAGCCGCCGCGCGCCGCGTCCGCCGCTGGCGCCGCCGGGCCAGCCACGTCAGGCTCGCACCGACGAGCAAGTAGGCCATCGTCGCGGGTTCCGGGATGGGTTCCGGCTCCGGCTTGGCGGAGGACGGATACGCCCCCGCCAGGTCGCCGAAGATCTTGCTGGTGCCGTACTTCGCCGCCAACACGTCCTCGAACGTCCCGGTGATCGGGGCAGCATCCGAGTAGAACCAGAACTGGCCGACACCCACCTTGCCCGGCGAGCCGCCATCGGCCGGTTCCCACTTCAGTAGCGGCTGCGTGAGCGAGGTGCTGGGGTCGCCGCGCGGCTCGAACGCCCCGTCGTATAGAACAGAGTAGATGGGGGTGTCGCCCTTGTGGTAACTGGAGCCCGTCGACTGGCCAGCCGCGCCCAAGCCGAACGCAAAATCAATGGCCCCGGTGAGGCTGGCGGCCGGCAGGGTAAGGTCCAGGTGGCTCAGGCCTTTCGAGAAGTCCCACGTCACAGTGTAGGAATACTTGAACCACCCGTCGTAGACCCCGCCGGTGACCTGCTCGACCGTGCCCACGGCCGAGATGGTCGAGCCGCTCGCCGGCGCCGACGCAAGCAGCAGCGCCGCAATCGCGGCCGCAGCCGACAGGCAGAACACGCCAATTTTTGACCCATACGTGCGATGCATAACCCCTCCTTCGTTTGGGTTACCCGGGGTGCAAGACGGGCGAACCACAGTAACAGGGTTGGCCACAAGTGCTTCCTGTGAGTAACTCTACGGATGGGTGGAGGAAGTCAAGCGAGGTGGCGCGAAAACGGCCCTGGCGCTAGCGCCAAGGCCGTTTTTCGGACCTGCGATTGATGCGCGACAGGGCGATATTCGGCGCGGTTTTTACGGCCGCTCGGCAATCGCCGAGGCGATGGCCAGGTCTTCGGTGTGCGTGATGGTAACGTGCCACGTGGTGACGCCGAGCGACCGGGCCTTCTCAGCGGTCGCGGCGTGAAGGACGACGTAAGGCTTGCCGGAGGGTTCGTTCAGGATCTCGATGCCGCGGAACTCGACACCCTCGCGCCAGCCCGTGCCGAGGGCCTTCATGACGGCCTCCTTGGCGGCAAAGCGGCCGGCGAGGGTTTCCTCGAAGCCCTTCTTGCGGCGGCGGGCGTAGGCGACTTCAGCCTCGGTGAACGTGCGATCCAGGAAACGCTCGCCGTGATCCGCCAGCATCCGCCGGATGCGCTCCACGCCGCAAAGGTCGATTCCATGGCCGGTGATCATGGGCGTAAGGATACGGGCTGCGGCCGGAGAGGCCAAGTGAAAAGAGTGACTGCCACTTCCTTCGCCGCGGCGCCGGTGCTATAGTACCCGCCCTAAAACGAGCCGAGGTGGAACCGGATGGACATACTCGAAGGACTGACCTCCGCCCAGACCGAGGCGGTGACGCACATAGACGGCCCCCTGCTGGTCCTGGCCGGCGCAGGCAGCGGCAAGACCCGCGTCATCACGCGGCGGGTGGCGTACCTGATGAGCCGCGGAGTGCCGGCCCGCGAGATCGTGGCCATCACGTTCACCAACAAGGCCGCGGGCGAGATGCGAGACCGCACGGCGGCCCTGGTGTCGAGCGAGCGGCGGCCCCTGGTGACCACATTCCACAGTTTCTGCGCCAGGATGCTGCGCGAGCACGGCGCGCTGCTGGGCCTGGAGCCGGGCTTTACGATCTACGACACGAGCGACCAGACGGCGGCGCTTAAGCGGGCGCTCAAGCAACTGTCGCTGGACCCGCTGCACTTCGATCCCGACCGCATCGTCGACACAATCAGCCGCGCCAAGAACCGGCTCCAGCGTGCCGCCGACTACAGCCGCCACGCCGGGACCGACCTCTGGCCGCGCACCGTCGCCCGCGTGTACGAGGCATACGAGGCGATCCTCAGGCAGTCGCGGGCACTGGACTTCGACGACCTCCTGATGGAGATCGCCCTTGCATTCAGGGACAACGAGCCCTTCCGCACCGCGATGCACGAGCGGTTCCGCTACGTGCTCATCGACGAGGACCAGGACACGAACCACGCGCAGTCCGTCATCTCGCGCGACCTGGCGGGCGCGCGGCGTAACCTCTGCGCCACTGGCGACCCCGACCAGTCGATCTACGGCTGGCG
>JAPLMO010000248.1 GCA_026386995.1 Planctomycetota bacterium
CCCGCCAGGCCGTCGCCAACAATGCCAGGGAACTCAGCACGGTCAACTTCAGCGTCGCGGGCATCGCGCAGGGCAAAGACGAGGAGAAGAAACTGGCCGATTTCGTGCAGACCAACTACGGCTGGGCGCTTCAGGCCAACGCAACGGGCGGCGGTCCCGGCGCCGTCGGCCAGGCGACCGTGAACGTGGCCCCGTTAACGCCGCCGACCGTTCAGATGACCAACGGGCAGGAGGTTAACACGCTTGCCCTGAGCGGCGCCAACACCTACACCGGCGCCGCCACTTTCAGCGGCGGCACGCTGACCTTAGGCGGCACGGTGGTGCAGGCCGGAAATGCCAATGTCCCGGCGCCGCAGGGCCAAAAGAAGCAGGAGTCGCGGGGCAAGATGAAGCCGAACCCCGCCAGCATCGTGCGCCAGTTCACGGAGAACCCGTTCCCCGACGTGGCCTCCAACAAGTTGGAGCAACTGGAGGTCATCGGCGTGGGCGGCGGCGGCAAGGAAATCGGCGGATTCGAGAGCCTCGGCCAGGGCGGCCGCAGATTCTTCGCCCCCTGCGGCGAGTCGGAAGAGACCGTCAAGATCGTCTATATACTCGACCGGTCCGGCAGCATGACCGACTCCATCGACTTCGTAAAATACGAACTCAAGCGCTCCATCAGCGAACTCTCAGGGGCCAAGGAATTCCACGTTATCTTTTACTCCTCCGGGCCGCCCGTCGAGATGCCGCCCCGCCGCCTCGTCAGCGCCACCGAACGCAACAAATGGTTGGCCTTCGAGTTCATCGACAGCGTGGTCGCCCAAGGCGAGACCGACCCCTCGAAGGCCCTCGAAAGAGCGTTCGCCTGCAAACCCGACCTGATTTACCTTCTGACAGACGGCGAGTTCGGCCGCGCCATCGTCGACCAGGTCAAACGCCTGAACGTTGGCGGCAGGGTAACCGTCCACACCATCAGTTTCCTCTATAAGACCGGCGAGGCTGTCCTGAAGCAGATCGCCCAGGAGAACAACGGAAACTACAAGTTCGTTTCCGAGCAAGACCTGGCCGGCCTGGGCGAAGGCCGGTCGCCGGCCGTTCCGGTTGTCGAGAAACCCCCAGCGCCCCCCCAGCCGCCGCCACCGCCCCAGCCTGTGGCGAGGCCGGCCGAAGATATTACCATCCAGATCACGAACGGGAACCTGGAGGTCACGAACGACGCCACGGCCGCCGGCAACGTTGCGGCGGTCCTGAATCGGCTGCGGGCCAACCTGGGCCAGAGCGTGGCCCTCGCCTCGCGCAATATCTTCGTGGACCCCGGCGCAGCCCGCGCCGCGGGCATCGAGTGGAAGAATGGCGCCAACGGCGTGACGTACGCCGTGCTCGACGAGGGGCAACTGCTGAGCCTCATGGACATCGAGCAGAGGGTCTCCAACGACGCCAAGGCGGTCGCCCCGCAGGGCGACGTGCGGCAGGACACGGTCGTCGGCACGGCGGCGGCCCTGCCGAACGGCGCGACGGTCAACATCGCCCGCGCCCTGGACAGGGGCAACACGTACTCTTATATCGGCAACGACGTTACGGTGGGCCACGACGACTACTTCCTGGTCAATAACGGCGGGTACCTGACCGCGGTGAAGTCGGCCCGCATGCGCCACTGGACGGACGAGTCCGAGCCGGTGCGGTTCCCCGGCGTTCCGGCAGCCGTCGCGGTCCCCGTGGTGGGGCGAACGGTGAAATTCGAGAAGACGCTCGTTGATGCTAGCGATACCCTGGAACTGGCGGTTGACTACTCTTGGCAAGGAGATGAGAAATGAATGCGAGTCGATGGATGTTGGCGGCGGCCGTCCTGGCGGCGGCGCTCCTCGTGGGCAGCGATGCGGCACGGGCCGAGCAGAAGACCCCGGCCCCGGACGGCCAGGGGCAGGTCGTCCTCCCGTGGGACGTCTTTAAGAAGATCACGGGCTACGATGAGGCCAAGGGCGGCCCGGGCGAGGCCGGCATGTTCACCCTCTCGTGGGAAGAGGTCGAGGGCCTCATCGGCATGAAAATCCAGAACATGGGCCAGGCGAAGGTCCGCATCCCGTGGCAGGAGTTCAAGGCCCTCCTCCAGTGGAGCATCGAGCAGAAGCAGAAAAACGTCGCGCCGCCGCCCACCGACTGGGCCATCACGGCCGCCGAGTACGCGGGCGACCTGACGAAAGACGGCGCCACCTTCACCGCAACCTTCAAGGTCAACGTCCTGAAGGAGAAGGACTGGAAGGTTATTCCCATCCTTCCGGCGACCGTGGCCGTCCAGGACGTCACGTTGCCGGCCAACGCCTACCTGCGCCTCAATGACGATACGCGGGTATACGAGGTCCTGACGACCGGCACGGGCGCGATGGAGTTCAAGGTGAAGTTCGCCGTCGCCGTGACCGAGCAGGCCGGCACGCTGGCGATGGGGTTTGACCGCGCGGCGTCGTCGACGTGCGTCCTGGACCTGAAGGTTGCCCAGACGGGCGTCGACATCGCCGTCCAGGGTGCCCAGGCGGTCGTGAAGAAAGAGGAGGGCGGGGCGACACGCGTGGTCGCGGCCCTCTCGGCCCAGCAGGTGGTGCGACTGTCTTGGGAGCGGGCGATTCCGGAGGCCGAGAAGGTGCCGCCGAAACTCTACGCCGAGACGCAGACCCTCGTGGCCGTCGGCGACGGCATCATCATCTGCCGCGAGAAAATCAACTTCAACATCCTCCACACGGGCGTTCGCGTGCTGAAACTGAAGGTGCCCGACGGCGCGAGCATCCTTGAAGTCAAGGGCGACCGCGTCCGCGACTGGCGCGTGGTGCAGAACGAGTTGACGGTGGCCATGTCGAACGAGGTGATCGGCAATTACGTCCTCAACGTGACCTACGAGAAGCCGACCGCCGCGGCCGCCGCCGGCACGGCCGGGCTGCCGGTCCTCAGGACCGTGGACGTTGTGCGCGAGAAGGGGCATATCGGCGTGGTGGCCCTGGCCAACGTTGAACTCTCTGCGCCGAAACTGGACGGCGCCACCGCCATCGACGTGCGCGAACTTCCGCCCGAGATGCTCGCCATGACCGCGCAGCCGATCCTCCTGGCGTTCCGGTACGTGACCGAAAAGTTCGACATTCCGCTGGCCATCAAGAAGCACGAGGACGTGAGCGTTCTTGTGACGCTCGTCGATTCCGGCGTCATCACAACGATGCAGACGATGGACGGGCGGCGGATCACTAAGGTGGTTTATAACGTCCGCAACAACCGCCAGCAGTTCCTGCGGCTGGCAATGCCCGAAGGCGTCGACATCTGGTCCGCCAGCGTCAGCGGCAAGTCCATCCGCCCCGCCAAGGACGAGCAGAATAGGATCCTGATACCGCTGGTCCGCTCCGAGGGCGCCTCCAGCGGCCTGGCGTCGTTCCCGGTCGAGATCGTGTACGTTGAGAAGACCGCGGACGCCGCCAAGAAGGCCGAGCCGGCCGGCACGCTGCACATCCAACTGCCGCGCGCCAGCGAGCCTATCACGCACCTCATGGTGAACGTCTATCTGCCGTGCGAGGGCAAGTACACGCGGCCGTGGTCGAGCGAGCCGTGGATCGAAGGGCCGCTGACGGCCGTCAAGGAGTTCCGCCAGTTGATGGGCGGGCCGGGCCAACCGCCGGTGGACGCGCAGGCGGCGGTCAGTGCCATCCATGCGGCCGCGCAGGCGAAGGCCGATGCGACAACTGCCGCCGCCGGGGCGACGCCCATCCGCGTCAACCTGCCGATCGACGGGCAGTTGTTCCGGCTGGAGAAGATCCTCGTTCTTGACGAGCCGCTCTTCGTAGACGTGCACTACAGCGGGTGGGAAAAGAAGTAGCGGCGGCGTAAGCGTATCGTCCACATGAATCGCGCGGCGGGTCTCCCGACCCGCCGCGCAGTCCATGTAGGGTGGGTGCTCTGCACCCACCATGTTTTTGCGCGTGAGTGCGGCTCTCCCGGGTGGCATGGCCACGCTGTTGCGTGAATCTGTCCGACAATTACTGGCCCATAACCTGTTGTGGGGCAACGACTTATGGCTACGCTCGACAACGCCAACGCGTGGGGCGAAACCCCGGTCCTGCAAACCCATCGGATTCCCGTGCAACCACGAGGTTCCGCGGCCGAATTATCGGACAGGCTCACGCTGTTGCGTGGCCATGTGCCCCCAACGGTACTTGTCGCGTCACTGCGACATGGTCACGCAACAGCGTGACCATGCCACCCCGCAGGGAACGGGGCGCTCCGGACTGAGCCCCCGGACGTCGTGCTTGTTTTTTGTCGATGCCGGTCCGGGCTTTGGTATAGTAGGGGCCGCCCAAACTTGCGAGGAGACTGTTATGACCGGCCGTAAAACCCTCTTCCTCTTTGCCCTGGTGATGGCGTGGTCCGCATCCGTTTTCGGGGCCGCGCCCGCGGGACCGCAGCCTACAGGTCCGCTCGCCGGCATCCTGGCGAAGATCCCCAACGACGACGCCGCTGCCGCGATGGCGGCGTACGGGGACCTCGTCAAACTCGGGCCCCAGGGCATCAAGGACCTGGCGGCGCTGGTCGTGGAACCCGGTCCGGTCGATGACTCGAAGGCCCGGACCGCGCTGCACGGCCTTGCGACGTACGTCTCGCGGCCGGGGGCGGACGCCGAACGCAAAATGTTTTCCGAGACCGTCGCGGGCCTCCTCGGCGGCAAAGCGCCTAATTCAGTGAAGAGTTTCTTCCTGGCGCAACTGCGGCTGGCCGGGCAGCCTGCGGCCGCCCCGGTGATCGGCGAAACGCTCCTCGATGAAGAACTCTGCGAGTACGCCGCCCAGACGCTCATCAGCATCTCGCCCGATGCGGCGGCGCCCGTGCTGCGGCAGGCGCTCGCGAAGGCCCAGGGCAAGTGCCGCCTCACGATCATCCAGAACCTCGGCGTGGCGCGAGATGCGCAGGCCGGGCCGGAACTCCTGAAGGCCGCCGGCGACGCCGACCGCGAGGTCCGCCTGGCCGCCCTCTGGGCGCTGGCGAACATCGGCGATGCAGCGGCCACCGACACGATCCTCAAGGCGGTCGGCGCCGAGTCGGTCTACGAGCGGGCGAAGGCGGTCGATGCGGCGCTCCTTATGGCCCAGCGGCTTGGCGATGCGAAGAAGGCCAGGGAGGCCGAGCAGATCTACCGCACGCTCTGGAAAACGCTGACCGGCGAGAAGGACCGGCACATCCGCTGCGCCGCCATCCGCGGCCTGGCGATGCTCCTGGGCGCAGGCGCGATGGACGATCTTCTGGCGGCCATGAAAGATGACGACCTCCAGATTCGCGCTGCGGCCGTGCAGGCGGCCCAGGCGATGCCCGGCGAAGAGGTCACGCAGAAGTGGGTGCAGCAGATGCCCGGCCTTCCGCCGGCGGCGC
Source organism: Planctomycetota bacterium (assembly GCA_026386995.1). The sequence continues at coordinate 5,374 of JAPLMO010000248.1, forward strand.
GCGGCGAGGTGCTGGCGATGCTCGCCCGTCGCGGGGGCCCGGCGGCGGAGACCGCCATCCTCGATGCTACCAGGGACAAGGATGAGGCCGTGCGCGTGGCCGCCATCAACGCGGCGGCACAACTGGCGAATGAGAAGGCCGCCCCGGCGCTCGTCGCCTTTCTCTCTTCCGCCGCCAAGGCCGAGCAGGAAGCCGCCCAGGCGGCCCTCGGCCGCATGCCGGGCGAGAAGGCGACCGCGGCCGTTGCGGCGGCGCTGCCCTCGGCGTCGGCCGACCTCAAGCGCAGCCTGCTGGCGATCTTGGCGACTCGCGGCGCGCGGGGGCAGGTCGACGCGATTCTGGCAACCGCCTCGGATGCCGACGCCGGCGTACGCGGGGCGGCCCTGGTGGCCGTCGAGGCGCTGGGCGAAGAAAAGAACATCCCGGCCCTGGCGGGTCTCTTGGCAAAGGCCGCCGCGGATGAAAAGCCAGCCGTTGAGAAGGCGCTCGGGGCGGTGTGCAGCCGCGCGGCAAACAAAGGCGCGGCGGCGGACATTGTGACCAAGGCCATGAGCGGCGCCGATGCGGCGACGCAGGCGGCCCTGATTCGCACGCTTGCCCGCATCGGCGGCGGGAAGGCCCTTGCGGCCGTTCGCGCGTCCACCAAGGCCCCGGAGGCGGATATCCAGGATGCGGCCATCCGCGTGCTGGCGAGTTGGCCCGATGCCGCCGCCGCGCCGGACCTTCTGGAACTCGCCAAGTCCGCCGCCAAGCCCGCGCACCAGGTGCTGGCCCTCCGCGGTTACGTGCGGCTGGCTAACGTGCCGGCTGAGCGGCCGGTCGGCGAGAAACTGAAGATGCTGGAGCAGGCGATGGCCGCGGCCAAGCGGCCGGACGACAAGCAGATGGTCCTCGGGGCGG
>JAPLMO010000287.1 GCA_026386995.1 Planctomycetota bacterium
GCGGATACCCGCCGTTGGTGGTGACGAGAATGTCGCACGGCTCGCGCACGGGCTGGGCCACGTGCTTGCGGAGGAACGCGACGCCCGCCTCGTGGGCGGCCCGCATCTCGCCCGCAAACACGCCCGTCAGGCGTTCGCTCCGGTCGACCGTTGCGTTGACGATGAAATGCGGCGGGGCGAAGTCGGCCACCGCCAGCGACTCCTCGTGCGTCGGGTTGCCCTCGAGGAAACCCGGCAGCGCCCGCTCGTGCTCGAGGAATCGCGGGGCGTGAAAGGCGCGGATGGTCTCGTCGCCGGCGATCCCAGGGCAAACAGCCTTGCGCCCGCCGGAGAACCCCGCCATCAGGTGCGGCTCGATGACGCCCGTGGCGATCCTCAGGTCCGCCTCGACCCACTCGCGGGCCAGGACCACGGGCGTTCCGGCGGCGGTCCGGCCGAGGTGCTTCAGCGTGACCAGCCGGTGGCCGAAATGGTTTATGGCGCGGTACTCGCAGGCGATCTCTTCGCCCAGAAGTTTTCGCATCGCCTCGCCGCCGACGGGCGCGTGCAGGCCCGTGGCCACCAGCAGGGTGATGCACTCGCCCGGAATGCCCGCCAGGCGCAGGGCCCCGACCAGCGGCAGGAGGATGTCGCGGTTGGGGCACGGGCGGGTGGTGTCGCTCACGATGATGACGGCCCGGAAGTTCCGCCAGTCGCGACGCCACTCGGCCGAGCCGACGTTGCGGTTACGCGGGCCGATGCGCTCCGCCAGCACCTCGGCAAGCGGCGGCCCGCCCGCGGGGCGGGCCAGCGCTTCGGCCACGGCCTCCTGCGTCTGTGCAAGGACCGCCGGCCATCGCGGCTCGACGACCGCCACGAGGTTTTCGTCCGGCACGTTGATTCGGGCGCCGTCGCGCCCGTATGCCAGTTCGATGTCCATTTAAGGCGAGCACCTTCCCGAAGGCGCAAAACGACAACGGCTTTAACCGCGGAGAACGCTGAGAACGCAGAGCAAGAATCTGTTTTGAAAAACTAAAGCCTTCTCTGCGTTCTCAGCGTTCTCCGCGGTTAGACTCTTCTTGCCGCGTGCAGCAAGCCATTAAACCACGGACGGAGCCGCTGACGCAATCGCTTTTCGCCGGTTGACCTTGGGGCAGCGCCTCGTTACTATCGCATCTATGGCCACGCCCGCCAACATCGACCAGCGCCTGCGCGAGTTCGCCGAGACGCACCGGCGGATCGCCGACGAGGTCCGCCGCGTCATCGTCGGCCACGAAGAAGTGCTCCAGGGCGTGCTGGTCTGCCTCCTGGCCGAGGGCCACGTCCTGCTGGAGGGCGTGCCCGGCATCGGCAAGACGCTCTTGGTGCGGACGCTGGCCGAGGCCCTGGACCTGGAGTTCCGCCGCATCCAGTTCACACCCGACCTGATGCCGACCGACATCGTCGGCACCAACGTCATCGCCGAGACGCCCGCGGGGCGGCGCGACTGGGAGTTCCGCCCCGGCCCCGTTTTCGGCAACCTCATCCTGGCCGACGAGATCAACCGGGCCACGCCCAAGACGCAGTCGGCCCTGCTGGAGGCGATGCAGGAGCGGTCCGTCACGGTGGCGGGCGTCACGCGGCGGCTGCCCGAGCCGTTCCTGGTGCTGGCGACGCAGAACCCGCTGGAAATGGAAGGCACGTACCCGCTGCCCGAGGCGCAGCGCGACCGGTTCCTCCTGAAACTCCTGATGCGGATGCCCGCGCGCGCCGAGATCAACGAGATTCTTGCCCGCACCACCGGCCGCGCGGCAACCCGCGCGTCGCGCGTGGCCGACGCCGCCGCAATCCTCGCCATGCGCGACCTGGCCCGCGAAGTCCCCGCCGCCTCGCACGTGTGCGACTACGCCAGCGCCCTGGTCCTCGCGACGCATCCCGGCGAGGCCGACGCGCCGCCGAGCGTCAAGAAGTACGTCCGCTACGGCGCCAGCCCGCGGGCCGCACAGGCGATGGTCCTGGGCGGCAAGGTGCTTGCGCTCGTGGCCGGGCGGTACAACGTGGCCTTCGACGACCTCAGGAAGATGGCCCGCCCCGCGATGCGGCACAGGCTCATCCTGAACTTCGAGGCCGAGGCGGAGAGGGTCGATCCGGACGCGGTGGTCGCCGAAGTGCTGCAGCGCGTCCCGGAACCGGCGGCCTGAAAGGCAAATGCAGAATAGAGAATGCAGAATGGAACTGCGGCTCCTCTGTGCATTTTGCATTCTGCATTCTCCATTCTGCCTTCTCGATTGAGAAAGCCCCATGCCCCGCTCTGCCGCCGACAAACTCTTCGACAGCGACTTTCTCCGCCGCCTGGGTACCTGCGCGTCGTCGCGCGGCAGATATTCGCGGGCGCATCGCCCGGCAGCCGCACAGGGCGGGGGGCGGGGCCGGGGCTGGAGTTCGCCGAGCATCGCCAGTACGCCCCCGGCGATGATTTCCGACACATCGACTGGGCCGCATACGGCCGCCTCGACAAACTCCTCCTGCGCCTCTGCCAGCAGGAAGAGGACCTGGCGGTCTACTTCCTGCTCGACGCATCCGCCTCGATGGCCACCGGCGAGCCGCCGAAGTTCGACCACGCGCGGCGGCTGGCGGCGGCGCTGGCCTACGTCGCCCTGGCGAGCCTTGAGCGGGTGCGCGTCATAGCCGTCGGCACGGACGTGCGGGCACACCTGGAGGCCGGGCGCGGCAAGGCGCACCTCGTGACCGTGCTGGAGTTTCTCCGCGGCCTCGTCGCCGCCGGCCCGACCGACCTGGCTCGCGCGGTCGACGCCTTCCTGCCGCACGCCCCGCAAGCGGGCCTGGTGGTGCTCATCTCGGACCTGCTGGACCCGGCCGGGTTCCAGAGACCCCTGGCCGCGCTCCAGTCGCGCGGGTTCGAGGTCTGGTGCCTGCAAGTGACCGACTCGGCCGACGCCGCGCCGCCCGGCGACGGAGAACTGGCCGTCACTGACGCCGAGACGGGCGAGACGGTCGGAGTGCACCTCACGGTCGAACTTCGCGAGCGGCTCGCGGCAGCCGCCAGGCAGTTCAGTGAGGAAGTCCGCGCCTGGTGCCACGAGCGCGGCATCGGTTACACCGAGACGCCGACAAGCGTGCCGGTCGACATGCTTGTGCTGGAAGTGCTGAGGCGCGGGGGATTTTTGCGATAGCCGTAACACTTGAATCCGCGGGTGCCACGGCTGCGCCGTTTGCAGCCGTGTTCGTCGGCGGGGGCGCACGGCTGCAAACGGCGCAGCCGTGGCACCCGGCGCAGGGGTTCTTGCGCTAGGTGTGCGCACGCACACGCCGGCTTGAACCCAAGGCGTTTGCCGGGTACACTTACGGCCATGTTCGAGAGCCTGAGCGAAAAACTCGGCGGCGTCCTCCGCAGCATCGCCGGCCGCGGACGCCTGACGGAAGGCAACATCCAGGAGGCCTGCGAGGCCGTCCGCACCGCCCTGCTGGAGGCCGACGTCAACTACCAGGTCGCCGGCGACTTCGTCGACCAGGTCCGACAAAAGGCCATCGGCCAGGAGGTCCTCAAGACCCTCCGGCCCGACCATGTCTTCGTCAAGGTCATCTTCGACGAACTCGTGCGGCTCATGGGCCCGGTCGATCCGAAGATCCCCTACAAGTCGCCCAGCCCGACCGTCATCATGATGGCCGGCCTCCAGGGTTCCGGCAAGACGACGACGTGCGGCAAACTCGCGCGGCTGATCCTGGCGCAGGGCCACCGGCCACTGCTGGTCGCGTGCGACTGCCACCGCCCGGCGGCCGTCGAGCAACTCATGATCGTCGGCGCCCAGGCCGGCGTGCCGGTCTACAGCGAAGGCCTCGGCGACCCGGTGCGGATCGCCAAGAAGGGCGTTAAGGCCGCCGCCGAGCAGAACGCCGACGTCGTCATCGTCGACACCGCCGGCCGCCTGCACATCGACGTTGCTATGATGCAGGAAGCCAAGGACATCGCCGCCGCTGTCAAGCCCGACCAGATTTACCTGGTCTGCGATGCAATGACCGGCCAGGACGCCGTCGCGAGCGCCAAGGAGTTCAACGCCGCGCTGGAACTCTCGGGCGTCATTCTGACGAAACTCGACGGCGACGCACGCGGCGGCGCGGCCCTCTCCGTCAAGGCCGTCACCGGCAAGCCGATCAAGTTCGTCGGCGTCGGCGAGAAACTCGACCGGCTGGAGGAGTTTTTCCCCGACCGGATGGCCAACCGCATCCTCGGCATGGGAGACGTGGTCAGCCTCGTCGAGAAGGCCCATGCGGCCGTCAGCGAGGAAGATGCCGCCAAGATGCAGGAGAAGTTGCGCAAGGCCGAGTTCGGCCTCGACGACTTTCTGGGCCAGATCCGCCAGATGCGAAAGATGGGCCCCCTGAAGGAAATCCTCGCCATGGTCCCCGGCATGGGCTCGGCCCTCAAGGACCTGCCGCTGGACGAGGGCGAACTCGACCAGACCGAGGCCGTCATCTATTCCATGACGCCCCAGGAGCGGTCCGACCCGGACCTCATCGACTCGTCGCGCCGCCGGCGGATCGCGCGCGGCTCGGGCGTCGAACCGCAGGACGTGGCCAGCCTCGTCAAGAGTTTCGGGCAGGTCAAGGACCTCGTGCGGCAGATGAAGACGGCGGGCGCGTTCGGCGGCGGAAAGGCCGCCGCAGCCCAGCAGATGGCCCAGATCAACCTCTTCGGCCCGCAGCGCAAGAAACGCCAGCGCTCCGCCCGCAAGAAAAAAGACCGCAAACGCCGGTCGCGGTAACGGCGAATCGCGAAATTGGTGTAGGGGCGGCCCTGCATGGCCGCCCGATGTGTTTTGTGAACGCGTAGGGTGGGTGCTATGCACCCACGCAGATGTCGCAAAACCACACCTTATCCAGCCCCGCAGGGGCGGCTGATAGTAGCCACGCGGCGCAAGCCCGTGGAAACGAAGGCGAGCGCGTATCTTCTTCTGTTGTCTTTTTTCAAGCCCCATCGGGGCGCCTGAACGCCGTTCAATCGCCCCGGCCGGGGCTCGTGACATATTAAAGGAAATGATTTCGGCGGGCCTTCGTCATCCACGGGCTTGCGCACCGTGGCTACTCTCAATCGTGCCTGCGGCACTCTTCGGCATGCCCAAGTGTACAGGCCCACTCCGCCTCATGGGTCCAGAGAGATCGCTTGTTATTCACAGGAGCGCCTTGCAAGCCAGGATCACGGTTGCGGCAGCACCTATAGCCGTTGCAATAGCAACCAGCACTGTTGCGCATGCGCCAATCCACGTGGCCCACGTGAGCCGTTTGTTGAGTTGAATAATCTGCTCGGTTAGCGCACCCGTACTGGCGTTGAAAGAGCGAATTTCTGCCGATGTGCGTGCAAGGCCCTCAATCAAGTCCGTCGTGCACTTGGCCGCAAATACCATGAGGGCTTTCTGAAGTATGCCTTGTGGCCCGCCCATCCCCGAGAATCCAAATGTTCTCTCCAGTGTCTTTTCAATAGGCTCCTTCAGATTTCCGATCTCGTTCTCATATGGCGTTCGCGCGCTCCTTTGTTTTGCCTCTCATTCCTCATGTGGATTACAGCAACAGAGGGTTGCGAAAGCAAGTGCATTGTTGTTCAATCGCGCCCGCGGCGCTTCAATTACAGCGTGGGTGCATAGCACCCACCCTACATGTTAATCACAGCGTGGTCGCCCATGCACCCGCCCCACGTTTTCATTCTGCATTCTGCACTCTTCACTCTGCATTACTTACAGCCCCACCACCGGTCCGGCCTCGTACTGCGTGGCGGCGGTGATGCGGATGGGGTGAGTGTGGTTACGGGCAAGGTGGGCCTGAGCGGCAAGGGCGAGGTGCGGGCGGTTACAGTCGCGCGAAAGGTGCGAGAGGATCACGCCCGAGACTTTGCCCGGGCGCGAGCGGCCGACGATCTCGGCCAGGGCGTCGGCGGCATCGTCGTTCGAGAGGTGGCCGTCGGGACCGAGAATCCGTTCAATGAGGTCCGGCGGGCGATTGGAGGTCCGCAGCATCTCCGGGTCGTGGTTCGATTCCAGCACCACGGCGTCGGCGTCCACGAAGTGGCCGAGGCACGCGGGCGGCATGTGCCCGAGGTCGGTCGCCACCGACACCACCCGCCGCGTACGCGGCCCGCCCAGCGAGAGGCGAAAGCCCAGGCATCGGCCCACGGAGTCGTGCGGCACGGGGAACGCCTCGACCGTCACGTCACCGAGATGAAGCGGCCGGCCGTCGATAGGCTGCGCGAGGCCCGCCGCCACGAGGTCGCTGAAACCCTTAAGTTCGTAAGCCAGATGGGCCAGGTTGTCGGCGGTCGAGTAGACGGGGACCTTGTGGAGGCGGCAGAACGTGGCCGCCGAGGCCGAGAAATGGTCGCTGTGCGTGTGCGTAAGCAGGACCGCCCGCACGTCTTCCAGCGCCAGGCCCACCTCGGCCAGGCCCGTCTTCAGGCGGCGGCGCGAGATGCCCATGTCGACAAGGACGCGGGTCTTCGCACTCGCCACCAGCAGCGCGTTGCCGAGGCTGCCGGAGGCGAGAGAACAGACGAAACTTGTCATGCTTCCAAACCTTCCTGTACGTCGGTACTGCAACTCCAGCACCAAACTGCAAGAGGCAAACGGCAAAGACTAATCAAACGGCAAAAAGCAAACGACAAGCGGAGGACACAGGCCGGCACCATTGCCGTTTCGCCGTTTCTCCGTTTGATTAGTCATTGCCGTTTGCTGTTTGCCTTTTCCCCGTCAGTGCCCTAAGCGAGCCGCGTGACCGCCCGCTCCGCTTTGCTCATCCTCACATCGACGCCCTTGAGGTTCCGCGCCAACCGTGGCATCCACGCCTCAAGCGGCACGCGCTCGGTCTCGTAGTGGCCGCCGAGGATGGAGGCGATGCCGAAGGCCGAGAGTTCCTGGACCTCGTGCATCGCCAGTTCGCCCGTCAGGTACGCGTCGGCCCGCGACGCCCGGACCGCCGCCACGACGCTGCCGCCCCCGCCGGTGCAGAGGGCGATGCGCTCGATGCGCGCCTTCGGGTCGCCCGCCAAGCCGACCGCTTTGCGTTTGAGCACCTTCTTCACCACGTCTGCAAACTGCGCGAGGCGCATCGGCCGCGCGAGATGCCCGACCCGGCCCACGCCCGCGCCCGGCGCAACGCCCCTCAGCGGATAGACGTCGATCGCCGGCTCTTCGTACGGATGCGCCCGCGCGGCGGCCGCCAGCGTCCGGGCCAGCCGCGACTCGTCGACGAGCACTTCCAGTCGCGCCTCGCGGACGGCGCTGCGGCGGCCGCGCTTGCCGACCGCCGGCCGGGCACGCTCGCCGGGCAGGAACGTCCCCTCGCCTTCCGAGGCGAACGCGCACTCGGTGTAATTGCCGATGTGCCCCGCCCCGGCCGCGAACATCGCCGCCCGCACCGGCTCCAAGTCGGCCGGCGGCACGAAGATGACGACCTTGTACCTGGTCTGCGGCGGGGTGTGCTGGAGCGGCTCAAGGTCCACCAAGCCGACCTGCCTACCCAGCAGGTCGCAGAGGCCCCCGACCGCGCCGTCGAGGTTGGTGTGTGCGGCGATGAGCGCCCGCCGCCCGGCCGCAAGGCGCAGCCCAGCCGCCCGGTGCGAGTGTCGGCGGTGAGGCGCTTGACGCCGTGGAAGATCAGCGGATGGTGGACGACGAGGCAGTCGGCCCGTGTGCGCTCGGCCTCGGCGCACGACTCGTCGGAGGCGTCGAGTGCCACGAGCACCCGCCGCACGGGCCGGGCGGCGTCGCCCAGCAAGAGGCCGACGTTGTCCCACTCCTCGGCCTGGCGAAACGGCGCGAGGCGATCGACGGCGGCCAAAATGTCGGCAACTGTGGGCATGGGCACACCCAATCGCAACAATGTCGCATTTATTGATCCCGGTAAAAGCAATGCTCACGCTTGTCATTCTGAGGAGCGGCTTAAGCCGCGACGAAGAATCTCGCCTTTCGGCCGGAGAACGGCGAGATTCTTCGGCCCCGTAAACGGGGCCTCAGAATGACATCCCTTGCACGGGATGAACATTACTCACACCGAGGGCGGCGCGGCGACACGCGCCCCCACGCGCGGTCCCCCGTGTATTCACGGGGGGCTAAATATTACGGCAAGAACTGCACGAGGTGCCTTCGCGCCAGCGCGAGGCCGGTCTTAACTTTGTCCAGACTCCCCTGCCAAACGTGGTCTTCCTGCGGAATCACCAGGTCGCCCGCATACTGGAGTTCATGCAGCCGGTCGATCAGCCGCCGCCAGTCGACCACGCCCAGGCCCGGCAGGCGGTATCGCCACCATCCGCCGCCCGGGCGCAGCACGCCGCAGTCCTGCCTCCGCAGGTCCAGCATCTCGGCATCGAGGGCGTGTATGTGGAAGACCTTCTCGGCGTAGTCGGTGACGGCCGCCACGGGGTCGATGCCCGTCCACGCCAGGTCGGCCGGCGAAAGGGCCAGGCCCAGGGCGTCGCTGCGGACGTGCGTGAAGATCTTCTCC
>JAPLMO010000173.1 GCA_026386995.1 Planctomycetota bacterium
AGCACCTGCTCGATAAGCACGCCGTCGAAGTCCAGGAGGGGCATGTTGTGCGGAATGCGCGTCGTGACCGGATGGTCGGCCAAGACCTTACCCAGGCGCCCGAGGGCCGAGCCGACGACTTCCTCCAGCGGCTGCCACTGCTTCTTGAGTGTGATGGCCCCCGACTGAAGCTGCGTCATGCGAAGCACGTTCTCGATCAACCGGCTCATGCGGGTGGTTTCGTCGCAGATGGTCTGGAGAAGTTCGCGGCGCGTCTCGGCCGTCTGGGCGTCTCCGGATTCCAGCAGGCTGCTCGCCGACCCGGCTATGACGGCCAGCGGGGTCCGAAGATCGTGCGAGACGCTCGACAGGAGCGAACTGCGGACCCGTTCGGCCTCCACCTGTACCAGGACCCGCTGGGCCTGTTCCGCCAATGCGGTGCGCTGGAGGGCCAGTCCGATCTGCCCGGCGCAGGCTTCCAGCAGTTGCCGCTGGTCGGGCGTCCGTAACCGCTCGGTGCCCTGCGGCAAACGAACGCCGAGGACGCCGACCGGCCCCTCGGGGCCGACAAGCGGCAGATACAGCGCCTTGGCGCTCGGCAGCGTGTCGGTGCCTGCCCCGGCCATTTTGCCGTGGTCGAAGACCCATCGGGCGACGGCACGATCGGCGTCGGTCTCGGCCACGCTGTCCTCAAGGCCGATGCCTGGCGCCAGATGAAGCGTACCGTTCTGGCCCGGCAGGAAAAGGCCCACGTCGCCGCCGAGGAGTTCGCTCAGTTCCCGTTGGGCCGTGACCACCAGTTGATAGCGTCCCGACATGGCAGCCAGTTGCCGGGTGAGTCGGTACAGGGCTTCCGTCCGACGCTCGCGCTGCCGCGCATCTTCCGCGTGTTGCCGGACGCGGGCCGTCAGCGTGCTGGTGATCAGGGCCACCACCAGCATCACCGAAAACGTCATCAGGTACTGAACGTCCGATACGGCAAACGAGTAGTATGGCGGGACGAGGAAGAAGTCGTAGAGCAGCACAGCAACCATGGAGGCAGCCACACCGGGGCCGCGGCCATAGCGGACCGCGACGAGGACCACACCCAGCAGGAACACTGCCACCAAGTTAGCTTCGGCCAGGTGTGCAAGGCTCATCAGTTCCGCCAGGGCAAGGCAAAGGAGCATGACGACGGCCATTCGGGCGTAGCTGCCCCAGGAGATGCTTCGCGGAGGCGCTGGGGTGACCGTCTCCGCCTCCGGTTCCTCGCGGCCGCGAACAATATGTAGCTCGACGTCGCCGCTCAGGCGAACCAGGTCGTTAACCAGAGAGCCCGTAAACAGTTCGACCCACCGGGACCGGGCGGCCTTGCCAACTACAATGCGGGTCACGCTGCGCGACCGGGCGTACTTGACGAGTTCCTCGGCGGCGTTTTGGCCGCTCAGGGTCACGGTCTCGGCGCCGAGTTGCTCGGCCAGCCGCATGTGCCGCATGAGGTTCTGGCGGTGGGCCTCAGACATGCTCTCGGTGGCCGGCGTCTCGACGAAGGCGGCGATCCACTCCGCCTGGAGGGCCGCCGCCATGCGCCGGGCGGTGCGGATGACGCGGGCCGAAGTCGGACTCGGGCCGACGCAGACGAGCAGGCGTTCCTCGGCCGCCCACGGGCGCCGGGATCGGGGGCCGTGCCCGGTCGTCTGGACCTGGGCGTGGACGCGGTCGGCCGTCCGCCGCAGGGCCAGTTCCCGCAGGGCCATCAGGTTGGCCTTCTGGAAGAAGTTCTGCATGGCCTGCGTGGCCTGGGCGGGCACGTACACCTTGCCTGCGGCAAAGCGCTGGAGGAGTTCGTCGGGCGGCAGGTCGATGATCTCCACCTCGTCGGCCCGCTCGAAGACGGCGTCCGGCACTGTCTCGCGCACCACGACGCCCGTGATCTGGGCGATGGCGTCGTTCAGGGTCTCCAGGTGCTGAACATTGAGGGTGGTGTATACGTTGATCCCTGCGGCCAGCAGTTCGTCCACGTCCTGCCATCGCTTGGTGTGGCGCAAGCCGGAGGCGTTGGTGTGAGCCAGTTCGTCGACGAGGACCAGGCCCGGCTTGCGTTTGAGAGCGCCGTCCAGGTCGAACTCGCGAAGCGTGACGCCGCGGTACTCCACGGCCCGCGGAGGGAGCACTTCCAGACCTTCGAGCAAGGCCTCGGTCTCCGGGCGCCCGTGCAGTTCCACGTACCCGACGACCACGTCCACGCCGGCCTTCTGCTGCGCCCGAGCCGCCAGAAGCATGTCGTAGGTCTTGCCGACGCCGGCGGCATAGCCGAAGAAGACCTTCAGCCGCCCGCGCCCGGAGGGCGGGGCCTCAGCGCGAAGGCTTGCGACCACCGCATCCAGGTTAGATTGTTGCTCGGGCATCGCCCTCTCCGGCGCCGAAACACATAACGATGATGCTACCGCGCCCGCCCGTCCAGGGCCAGATTGAGTTCCAGAACGTTGACACGCGGCTCGCCCAGGACGCCCAGGAAACGCTCGTGCGTGTGCTGCCGCACCAAGTCGCGCACGGCCGATTCCGCCAGACCCCTCGCCCGTGCCACGCGCGGCGCCTGGAACTCCGCGGCCGCCGGGCTGATGTCCGGGTCCAGACCGCTGGCGGAGGCCGTGACCAGGTCCACCGGCACGGGCTGTGTATTGCCGGGGTCCGCCGCCCGCAGCGCCGCCACCCGCTCTTTCACCTGCTTGCCGAGGTCCGGATTAATCGGCCCGAGGTTCGACCCGCCGGAAGAGCCCGCGTTGTACGGCAGCGGCTTGGAGTTGGCGTCGCTGGTGGCCGATGGCCGGCTCCAGAAGTACCGCGGGTCGGAGAACGCCTGACCGATAAGCTGCGAACCCACCGCATGGCCGTCACGCATGATGAGGCTTCCGTGGGCTTGGTGCGGAAAGGCCACTACCGCCACGCCCGTGACAACCAGCGGGTAGACCAGCCCGGTCAGGATCGTCAGCACCGCCAGGCAAAGCACCGATTGTAGCAGAAGCCGAAGCATGGCTATCTCCGTTTTCCAGCAAGCACGGTCACGCAACGGCGCGTGGCCGTGCCACCCTTGTTAGGTCAGCCCCATGCCAAGCAGCATGAGGTCGATCAGCTTGATGCCGATGAACGGCACGACGAGGCCGCCCACTCCGTAGATGAGCAGGTTTCGGCGCAGAAGCTGGTTCGCCGGCATGGGCCGGTACTTGACGCCCCGGAGGGCCAGCGGAATCAGGAACACGATGATAATGGCGTTGAAGATGACCGCCGACACGATCGCGCTCTCGGAACTCGCAAGGTTCATTATGTTCAGCCGCCACAGTGACGGGTACGTTGCGGCAAAGGCCGCCGGTATGATCGCAAAGTACTTGGCCACGTCGTTGGCAATGCTGAAGGTCGTCAGCGCCCCGCGGGTCATGAGCAACTGTTTGCCGGTCTCGACGATCTCGATGAGTTTCGTGGGGTTGGAGTCGAGGTCCACCATGTTGCCGGCCTCCTTGGCGGCTTGGGTGCCGGTGTTCATGGCGACGGCCACGTCGGCCTGTGCGAGGGCCGGGGCGTCGTT
>JAPLMO010000518.1 GCA_026386995.1 Planctomycetota bacterium
GCGATGAAGAAGACCTTCGGCCGTCATGCCTACAACGGCCTGATGGCGTCGTCCACGAAGAGTTCCACCGGCCACCTTCTCGGCGCCTCCGGCGGCGTGGAACTCATAGCCTGCGCCAAGGCGGTCGAGACCGGCGTGGTCCCGGCCACGCTGAACCTGGAAAACCCCGACGACGGGTGCGACCTCGACTATGTGGCCAACACCCCGCGCGAGGCGCCCGTAAAGGTTGTCCTGTCCAACAGCTTCGGCTTCGGCGGACACAACGCCTGCCTGCTCATCCGCAAGTTCGAGGGCTGAGAAGCGGCGAATTGACCGCAGAGCCGCAGAGGCACTGAGAGAAGAAAAAGAAGCTTAGCAAAGATAAACGCAGATGAACGCAGATAGAGGGTTTTCTATTCTTTATCTGCGTTCATCTGCGTTTATCGTTGCTCACATTCTTTTCCTCACGAGAGATTCTCTCCGCCCTTGCCAGGGCCTCTCGGCGGGTGGTGACTTCCAGGTTCAGTTGGGCGTCGTATGCCTCGCGGAGGGCTTTGCCCATGGCCGGGCCGGGCTTCAGGCCCATTTCGATCAGGTCCGCGCCGGTAACCAGCGGCTGCGGCAGGGCCAGGCCGGTGGGGATCTCCCGCAGGCGGCGGGTGACAAGGCGGTTCATCGAACCAGCCCGTGCGGTTCCGTCGGCCAGGCGAGCCCGCACGCGCCACAGGGCCCGCAGGCGGGCGAACTGGCCGTGACCGGCCAGCTTGCGGAAGGATGAAAGCTGCATTCCGCCCAGGAGCCGCCAGTCATCGCGATGCTGGCCAAGCCAGACCAGCGCATCACGCAGATCATTCGACGCCCCCCAACGCCGGGTCATGCCGGCAACCGTCCTTGCGGGCAGTTCGGCCAGCATGGCCGCCAGCGTGAGCGTCAGGTCCTTGCGGCCCGCCACGGCCGCCACGGAGTCCACCGCCGCCGCCCAAAGCTGCTCGTCGGCCGCCAGGCCGCCCAGGATGTGCCCGGCCAGGCCAAGCTCGGAGAGCTTCCGCAGCGCCTCGGCCGCCGAGGGCAGCGAGAGCATTTTCGACAGTTCATCAAATATCCGCTCGCCGCTGATGGCGGCGATTTTGGGCGCGAACTTCGCCACGGCGGCCGCGGTTTTGGGGTCGATGTCGAACCCCAGCCTGACCGCGAATCGAACCGCCCGGACGAGCCGGAGGTAATCCTCGGCGAACCGCTCGTCGGGCTTGCCGATGGTGCGGACGACGCCCGCGGCCAGGTCATCCCGGCCGCCGACGTAGTCGATCACCTCGCGGGCGATTGGGTCGTAGAACATGCCGTTGATGGTGAAATCCCGGCGAAGGGCATCTTCGCGCGGGGTGGAGAACCGGACGCCGTCGGGCCTCCGGCCGTCGCTGTAGGACAGGTCGCTGCGAAACGTCGCCACCTCGACCTTGCGCCCATGGTGGATCACCATCGCCACGCCGAACTTCTCGCCGACCAGCAGCACCCGCCGAAAGAGCACGCGGACCTGCGACGGCGAGGCATCGGTGGCCACGTCGTAGTCCGTCACTCGCCGGCCCAGCAGCATGTCGCGCACGCAGCCCCCGGCAAACAGGGCCTGATGCCCCGCCGCCCGAAGCCGCCGCAACACCCACAACGCCGTAGCTTTACCCGCAGCTTCCGCCATGCGGGCATTTTACATGCCCGCCGACGCGGGGAAAGAAGAAGAAAAAGAAGAAGCATTTACCGCAGAGGCACATAGGCACAGAGGTCAAAAGAAGAAAAAGAAGAAGCATCTACCGCAGAGGCGCAGAGGATCAGAGGGAAAAAGAAGAAGGGGAATTGTTGACCACAGAGCCACAGAGGAAAAGAGGTGAAAAGAACGAGGAAGAAGAAGCAGAAGAAGCTGTTTCTTCTTTCTTACCTCTGTGTCTCTGCGCCTCTGCGGTTAAATGCTTCTTTGCATCCCTGCTAACTTTGTGCGGGCGCCAGTTCCGCGCCGCCGCCGCGGCGGTTGGCGATTACGGCCTCGAAGACGAAGACCAGGATCGTCGCGGCCAGAAGCACATCCCACCAGTTCCGGCCCGTGGACTGTGCGGAGGCAAGGGCGTTTACCTCCGCAAGAGTCGCCGCGACGTAAACTCGCTGGAACTGCCTGGCCTTCATGGCGCGGGCGAAGTCGGCGGGGCGTATCGGCTCGATCTGCGTCTCGGGCCCGTACGGGTTGACGGCGAAGCTGCCGGCGGGCGTCCGGCCTGCGGCCTCGCGCGAGACCTTCCACCGGTAGGGGCCGACCTCATCGGTGTCGGTGAACGTCGCGGACAGGCCCTGATCCGTCGGCCTAAGCGGCAGGTTGGCGACGCCCGCGACCCGACCGGCCTCCTGTGGCGGCGTGACGTTGACGAACAGCTTCTCGCCCGCGCCGGGTGCGTCCTGGCCGGTCAGCGGCGGGCGGATCGTC
>JAPLMO010000390.1 GCA_026386995.1 Planctomycetota bacterium
TCTGTCGCAGGCGGACCTGATGGGCGCGACGCTGCCGCGCAGGTTCGGCGGCCTGAACCTGCCGGGCATCGTCTACACGATGGCCACCGAGATGGTCAGCCGGGCCGACGCCGGCCTGATGAATATCTTTGGTCTCCAGGGCATCGCCGAGACGATCAATATGTTTGCGTCGGAGGAGCAGAAGGCGGCCTACCTGCCGCGCTTCGCCGCCGGCGAAGTGACCGGCGCGATGGTCCTGACGGAACCCGACGCCGGCAGCGACCTCCAGAATGTGCAACTGCGTGCGTACCAGGACGAGCAGGGCCAGTGGCGCCTCCAGGGCGTCAAACGGTTCATCACGAACGGTTGCGGCGAGGTGCTGCTGGTGCTGGCGCGGAGCGAGCCGGACGAAACGGGCGGCCTGGGCCTGAGCCTGTTCATCGCCGACGGCGGGCCGGCCATTCGCATCCGCCGCACCGAGGTCAAGATGGGCATCCACGGGTCGCCGACGTGCGAGATGCAGTTCAACGACGCCCCCGCGCAACTGGTGGGCGAGCGGCGGCGGGGCCTGGTGACCTACGTCATGGCGCTGATGAACGGGGCACGCATCGGCATCGCGGCGCAGAGCCTGGGCATCGCCGAGGCGGCCTTCCGCGTGGCGCGGAACTACGCGGCCACGCGCATCCAGTTCGGACGCTCGATCGACAAGTTCCCCGCGGTGGCCGACCTCCTGGCCGAAATGAAACTGGCCATTGAGTCCAGCCGCGCGCTCTTGTACGAGGCCACCCTTGCGGCCGACTTCGAGTACGTCCTGGAGGTGGCCACGGAGCGCGAGGCCGACCCGGCGAAGCGGTCGGAACTGAACAAGGAACAGAAGCGGTACAAGCGCCTTGCGGGCCTCCTGACGCCCACGGCCAAGTATTACCTGAGCGAGATGGCCAACCGCGTGACGTACGAGGCGATCAGCGTCCTGGGCGGCTCGGGGTACATGAAGGACTATCCGCTGGAACAGTTGTACCGCGACGCCCGGATCACCTCGATCTACGAGGGGACGAGCCAGTTGCAGGTCCTGGCGGCGATACGCGGTGTGACGAGCGGGACGGCCGAGAAACGGTTCGTGGAGTTGGCCGCCGCCGCGCCGCCGGCCGGCCTGGAGGCCGAGGCGGGGGCGCTGAAGGCCGTCCGCGAGAAACTTGTCGCCGCCGTCGAGTACGTCAAGAAGAACCAGTCGGCCGACTACCTGGACCTTTACGCCCGGCCGCTGGTGGACGCGGCGACGGACGTCTACCTGGGGTACCTGTGGCTGGAGATGGCGCGGTACTCGGCGGCAAAGGCCACGAGCGCCCGCCGGTTCATCAGCCGGGCGACCGGCCGGTGCGAGCAGGGGCTGCGCCTCATCACCAGCGGCGACCGCTCGACGCTGGATGCCTTTGACGTGCTGGTCGGGCCGACGTTCGGGGAATAGCCGGGTGGTTGACGGCGCACTAAGAGAGGACCGCTCATGGCACGATGGGAGCGAGATCCAAAGTTGAGGCGGAATCTGACGTGGCTGCTGGCGGCGGCGGAGGCCCTGGCGCTGACGTTGAACTTCTACTTCGTGTTCTCGGCCTACCTGAGGCGCGTGATGGTGGTGATCATGCCGAAACTTCCGAGCGATACGACGCTTCTGGTCGTGGCGATCGTGGCGACGGCCCTCTGGCTGGCGGTCGTGGCCGTGCAAGCCGTCTTGTACATCCGCGGGCGCGAGCGGGCCCGGATGGCTTTTCTCATCGAGAACGGGGCGATGATCTTGCTGGGGGCGGTCTGGTTTATCCACAACCTGACGGGCCGAGGCGAGCCCGACGTCTATGCGACGTGGGGAGGGCTGCTCTTGCCGCTCGTGACGCTTTTCCCGCTCCTGTGGCCGCTGATGTCATTGCGGCCGCCGTCGAAGGCCGGCGGGGCGGGGGGCACCATGCCGTAAGGCGGTCCTTGGCGCATTATTAGTGACGCCGCAGCGCCGCCTTCTATAGAATGTCGTCGTTGTCTGTGGAAACGTTGACACCGCACGGACGCTTGGGGCGTACCCGATGAGCCGTAAGGCACTTGGCGGGGGATCGCAGCGCGTGGCCCGAGGGCTGGCCCTCCTGGCGGTGCTCGGCGCGGTCCTGACTGCGCCGCTGGCCCGCGTCGGTGGCGGCGAGGCCGAGGCCACCGGCGAGCGGATCATCCGCGTGGTCGTCCGGGGCAACGTCCGCGTCACAACACACCGCATCCTGGGCCAGATGCGCCTGCGCGAGGGCAGCACGTACTCCCCCGCCGCCGTCGACGAAGACCTGAAGCGCATCCACGCCCTGGGCGAGTTCGACAACGTCATCCTTCGCCCCGAAAAGACCCCCGAGGGCCTCGTTCTGGTGGTGGAAGTCACGGAGCGGCCCGTCCTTGAGCGGCTGATCTTCGAGGGCAACCGCAAGTTCTCCGACAAGGACCTGACGGACACGGTCGGCGTCACGCCCGGCAGCCTCCTGGACCGCAACAAGATTTTCCAGGGCGCGCGGGCCATCGAGCGCAAGTACCGTGACGCGGGGTACTACTTTGCCAAGATCACGCTGGACGAGGACCTCCTGGCCTCCAGCCGCGTGGCCAAGTACACGATCACCGAAGGTCCGGGCGTCCGGGTCTCCAAGATCGTCTTTTCGGGCAACGCCTCGATCGATGCAAGCGAACTGGAGGGCAAGATCGAGACCCGGCCGTACTTTATCATCTTCAGCCCCGGCACGTTCGACCCGGAGCAACTGGCCCGCGACGTGGTCGCCGTCCGCAACTACTACATCGACCAGGGGTTCCTGGACGTCAAGGTCGACCGCGAACTGGAGTTTTCGCCGGACAAGACGCGCCTGGTCATCCACTTCATCATCGAGGAAGGGCCGCGGTACAAGGTCCGGTCGGTGTCGCTGGTGGGCTCCAAGCGGTTCGCCCCGTCGCTGCTGGGAAAGCAGATGGTGATGAAGCCCGGTGAGGCATACACGGCCGAGAACGTCCGCCACGACGTCGAGATGATCCGCGAGACTTACGGCGAGGTGGGCTATATCGACTCCTCGGTCCGCCCGACGGTCGACTTCACGGACGAGCCCGGCACGGTGGACGTGACATTGAAGATCGAGGAAGGCGCGGTCGTCCACGTCGGCGAGATCCGCATCGAAGGCAACCGGTTCACCCAGGACCGCGTCGTCCGCCGCGAACTGCGGTTCTTCCCCGAAGAGGCCATCAACACGAAACTCATCGAGAAGGCGAAGCGGCGACTCGACGGCACGGGCCTCTTCAAGCCCGGCGCGGTCCAGATCACGACCATCCCGACGGCCAACCCCGAGGTCGAGGACATCCTGGTGCGGGTCGAGGAGACCGAGACGGCCAACTTCATCCTGGGGGCGGGTGTGTCGAGCAACAGCGGCCTGGTGGGCAACATCTCGGTCGTCCAGCGCAACTTCGATCTGACGGACTGGCCGAAGTCGCAGCAGGAGTTCTGGCGCGGCGAGTCGTTCCGCTGGGCCGGGCAACTGGCCCAGATCGTTCTGGAGCCCGGCACGGAACTTCAGCGCTATCGCGTTGACTTCCGCGAGCCGCACCTGGCCGGCTCGGACTACAGTTTCTCGACCAGCGCGTTCCTCTTTGACCGCAAGCGCGACTCGTACGACGAGCGGCGCATCGGCCTGAACTTCGGCTTCGGCAGGGAACTCAGCGAGAACCTCCAGGCGTTCATGAATCTCAGGCTCGAAAACATCAACATCAGCAGCATCGACGCCGACGCTCCGAAGGACGTCAGGGACGTGAAGGGCTCCTCCGGCCTGACGAGCGTCGAGGTGGGCCTCGTCAAGGACACGACCGACAGCCTGCTCTTCCCGACCGAAGGGTACCGCCTGATGGGCTCCGTGGAGCAGGCCGGCGCCCTGGGCGGCAGTTACACGTTCACCAAGGCCGTGGTCGACGGGCGGCGGTACTGGACCATCACGAAAGACGTGTTGGACCGCCGCAGCGTCCTGGCCGTGCGCGGCCGCGTGGCGAACGCCTTCGGCGACCCGCCGATCTTCGAGCGGTTCTTCGCCGGCGGCCAGGGGAGCATCAGGGGCTTCAAGTTCCGCGGCGTTGGGCCGCATGAGAACGACACCGCCATCGGCGGCGACTTCATGGCCTTGGGCTCGGCCGAGTACCAGTTCCCGATCTTCGAGAAGACCCTCCAGGGCGTGCTGTTCCTTGACACCGGTACGGTCGAGAAGAACATCAGTTTCGGCTCGTGGCGGGCGTCGGTGGGCTTCGGCGTCCGCTTCACGGTGCCGTTCTTCGGGCCGGTGCCGTTCGCGCTGGACTTCGGCATCCCGATCGCCAAGAAGAGCGGCGATGAGACGGAGATCTTCTCGTTCTCGATCGGGACGTCGTTCTAAAAAAAATTACCTAGTGATTCCCGGTCCGTTTATCCGATAATAGAGCAGGGCCATTCCGGGCTTATGTCCTCTAGGGAAAAGGAGCAAGGTATGCGTAGTGCAAGGTGGATGTTGGTTGCCGTGGTAGGGATCGCCGTGCTGGCCGGGACGTCGGCGTCCGCTTGGGCGGAATTCAAGGCGGGGGTGGTGGACACGGTTTACGTCGTCAACGAGTATAGCCGCACCAAAGACGCCAACGACGATCTGAAGACCGAGATGGACTCCCTCCGGGCCGTTGCCGAGCCCAAGTTCAAGCGGGTCCAGGAACTTCAACTCCGCCGTGACGGTTTCAACCGCAGCAGCGACGAGTGGAAGAAGGCCAACGAAGAGTTCGTGAAGGCCCAGGTCGACTACCAGGCATGGTTCCTCCCCGAGCAGGCCAAGATCGAGTGGAAGCACCGCGACGTGCTGCTCGACATGTACCGCCAGATCGGCATCGAGTCCGCCAAGATCGCCAAGGCCAAGGGCCTCGATATCGTCTTCACGAAGGCGTTCCTGATGCCGCCGCAGATCGACGTCAACGAGGCCCAGGGCCTCGATGACCTGAAGCAGCGCATCATCAACCAGCGCATCCTGTTCCCAACGAACATCGCAGACCTCACGAAAGATGTTCTGGAGGCGCTCAACGCCGAGTACAAGCCGAAGAAGGCCCCCGAGACGAAGGCCCCGGCCGCTCCGGCAGCCCCGGCCCCGAAGGGCTAGTCGGCAGCCTGTAAAGAAGGTCGGGTGACCGGCGGCCTGCGGCAACGCGGTCGGCCGGGGGCCGGGCCTCGTCCAAAGCCTGTCAGCGCCATGCCCACGCCGCGAAATGCGTGGGCATGGCCTTTTTTCGCGCGAGTGCGATTCGCCGTATTTAGCCCCCCGTGAATACACGGGTATCTGTTTAGCGTAGAGCGCCGGGTGGCATGGTCACGCTGTTGCGTGACCATGTGCCACGAACGGCGCATGGCCCGCACCGCGGTGTGGCACGGCTGGCTTGCCCAGCCGTGGTGGTAGGCCCGCGACGTTTCCCACGGCGGGGCAAGCCAGCCGTGCCACACCCGTTATTGCGGGGTGCGCCACATGCTAAACACGTACCGGTGTATTCACCGGGGGTAAGGCGTGGCCCCCCTTGCTCTGCCCCGCGGTGCGTAACTTGACGCCGGGGGGCCGGTTCACTATTCTAAGGTCGAGGGATTTGAGTCCGAGGGTCCAAGCGTGAGCCGACTATGGGGGGTAGCATCCGCACACACGCCCGAGCGCCTGGCGACCGGTGCGCCGTGGGCCGGCGGGCTTGTGGCGGCGGGGCTCATCCTCCTCGTGTGCGGCAGCGTCTGGGCCGCTGCGATCGAGCCGTCCGCGCCGTGGCTCTCGGCGGACTGGACCGCCCGCCGCGTCGTTGAGGCCAAGGTCCAGGCCACGCGGGCCGCCGGCAGCGAAGCGGCCGTCTGCACGTTCTTCCACGGCGGCCTGGCGAAGGCCGACGGCAGCGACATCCGCGTGGCCGTCCGCGGCCGCCATCTGGTCGGCCATCGCGTCATCCAGATGGGGCCGGGCGACTTTTGCCGCATCGCCTTTGCCGCCGCCAGGGAAGACTCTCGCTACTACGTCTACTATGGCAACCCGAAGGCGCCGGCCCCCGAGCCATGGGAACCCCAGCGCGGCCTCCTGATGGAAGTCCGCCGGTGGCCGGGCGGCCACGCCGACAAGATCGAGCAGGTCCTGGCCGCATGGGCCAAGGCGACACCTCTCGGCGCCGATTTCGTCGACCACATCTCGTTCGCCTTCAATCCGTTCGGCGAGAGCGACATGCCAGCCATCTTCCACTACGTCGGCTGGTTCGTGCCGCCGACGACCGGCATGTACCAGATCGCCACGTCGTCCAACGGCGGCTCCTGGGTCCTCATTGACGACAAGCCCGTCGTGGACTGGGCCGGCGCCCACGGCCCCGTGGGCGATGCGCGGCACGCCGCGCCCGTAGCGCTGACGGCCGATCGGCACAAACTGGAGTACTGGAACCTCAGCCCCGGGTTGCCCGTCATGATGGTGGCCGGGTGGGAGGGGTCGCAGCAGGCCGGGGTATTCGAGCCGATCCCGGCGAAGGTCTTCCTGCCGGTCGCCGAGGCGACCCTGATCGAAACGGACCTTCCGGGAGAGCGCCTCGTGGCCGACTTCTTCCCCGCCAGCGCCGGCGAAACGTGGTGGCCCGAACAGTACGCGGTGCGCATGCAGTTTAAGAACCTCAGCAAAGGCTTCGGCGCCCAGAGCAATGCGAAGTTCGCGTGGGATTTCGGCGACGGCCAGTCCGGCACCGCTGCAAACCCCACACATATCTACCTAGCCAACGGCGACTACACGGTCTCCCTGAAGGTCAACCGCGTGGCCGACTCCAGCACCTTCCGCACCAAGGTCCGCGTAGAACGCAACTGGCGGAAGCAGACCGACCCCGGCATGGAACCCGTCAGGAAGTACGCCGACGAAGTGGCGCAGTACGACTTTTCGACCCTCGACGTGCGGAACCTTATGGTGGCCGTCAACCTCTTTGAGCACGAGGCGATGAGCGCACCCCTCGTGGCGGCGGCCGGCGCACTGCTGAAGCGGCCGGACTTCAGGGAGGGGGAAGCACCGCGGCTGGGCCTTCTCATGTCCGACCACCTCCGCAAACTCGGGAAGTCCAGGGAGGCCGCGGCGGCGCTCGGCGAGTTGGAGGCCCGCCTCAAGACCCCCGGCACCAAGGCCCAGACCGCTGTTGAGATCGGCGAGGTGCTCCTGAGGGACCTCCGCCGCTGGGACGAGGCCGAGAAGGAGTATCAGCGGGCACTGAAGACGTACGCCACCAGCGGGGCCGACCTCATTCTCCGCCGCGCACACGTCGGCCTGGGCGATGTGTGGCGCCATCGCGGCGATGGCGACAAGGCCCGCGCGGAGTACGGCGCCGCGACCGCGATCAAGGTCCATAGCCTGCCGCCCAACGAGGCCGCCGTCCGCGTCGGAACGCTCGCCCGCTATGTGGAAGACTACACGCGCCAGTCGCAGTGGGAATGGGTGACGAAGTTCCTCGACGATTGGGCCTGGGAGTTCCCGGCCGATAAACTCAAAGGCAACTGGTCCCTTCTGAAGGCCTCGGCCCTTGCGGCCCAGGGCAAGAAGGCCGACGCCGTCGACGAGGCCATGGACGTCCTCGGCGCCAACCCCCAGAGCCCGTACGCCGTGCGCCTCTTGATGCTCGCGGCCGGGTGCCAGGTCGCCCTCGGCCAGACCGACAAGGCGCGCCTCTTGCTCCAGACGGCCTCCGACGATTATCCCGAAGACCCCGACCAGGCCAAGGCTCGCACGCGCCTCATGGCCCTCGGCGGGCCGCTGCAGACCGAGAAACCGAAGAAGCCCTGATGGGGCTTACGCCCGCTTGCCCCTTGAAACGGCGGCCCGAAAAGCCTACATTTTGTCGCCCGTAGAAGATGGATGGCTTGCTCCGATCGTCCTTAGGCGGCCCGTGAGGGACGCCTTTCCAAGGAAGGCGCCCCTCGCGGGGCTGACGGAAATATGAACCTCGACTCGATACGCAATTTCAGCATCATCGCCCACATCGACCACGGCAAGAGCAGCCTGGCCGACCGCATACTCCTTACGACCGGCACGATCACGCAACGCGAGTTCCGCGATCAGATACTCGACACCATGGACCTGGAGCGGGAGCGCGGCATAACGATCAAGGCCTCGGCGGTCACGGTGGATTACACCTACAAGGGCCGCAAGTACATGCTGAACCTGATCGACACGCCCGGCCACGTCGATTTCCACTACGAGGTCAGCCGCGCCCTGGCCGCCTGCGAAGGGGCGCTCCTCGTGGTCGACGCCTCGCAGGGCGTCGAGGCCCAGACGGTCGCCAACGCCTACCTTGCGCGGCGGGGGAAACTGGCGCTCGTGCCGGTGATCAACAAGATCGACCTGACGGCCGCGCGGCCGGAGGACGCGGCCATGCAGGTCGAACATCTGCTGGGCACTGCCGCCGAGGACTGCATCTTCGCCTCGGCCAAGAGCGGCATAGGCGTCGACGACATGTTGGCGGCCGTCATCGAGCGCCTTCCGCCGCCCACCGGAAGCGTCGATGCGCCGACGCAGGCGCTCATCTTCGATTCCACGTACGATGAGTATCGCGGCGTTATCGTCTACATCCGCGTCTTTAACGGGCGCCTGGCGACCGGCGACAAGATCCGCATGATGGGCACCGGCGACGTGCACCAGATCATCGAGGTCGGCAAGTTCCGGCCGGGCGTGACGCCGGTCGACAGCCTCTCGGCGGGCGAGGTGGGGTACATGGTCGCCAACATCCGCACGGTTTCCTCCGTCCACGTCGGCGACACCGTGACGCTTGCGGCCAGCCCGGCCACGGTGGCGCTGCCGGGGTACCGCGCCCCGCAGCACATGGTCTTTTCGGACTTCTATCCGGGCCCCGAGACGCAGTTCCCGCAACTGAGGGACGCCCTGGAGAAACTGCAACTGAACGATGCGGCCCTACAGTTTGCGCCGACCTCGAGCGAGGCCCTGGGCTTCGGGTTCCGCTGCGGATTCCTCGGGATGCTGCACATGGAGATCGTCCAGGAGCGCCTCGAGCGCGAGCACGGCGTGGACGTGGTGCAGACCGCCCCGACCGTGCCGTACGAGGTGCTGCTGGCGACCGGCGAGGTCAAGGAGATGGACTCGGCCGGGGAACTGCCCGATCCGAGCCAGATTCAGGAGATCCGCGAGCCGATCTGCCGCGTCAACCTCATCGTGCCGGCCGATTCGATCGGGGCGGTCATGGGCCTGGCCGAGGACCGCCGCGGCAATTTCATCAAGACCGAGTACCTGTCGGCCGACCGCGCGATCCTGTCGTACGATTTTCCCCTGGCCGAGATCATCTACGGCTTCTACGACAAACTCAAGAGCGGCACGCACGGCTATGGGACGATGGATTACGAGGTCACCGGCTATCGGGCCGACGACCTGGTGCGGCTTGACATCCTCGTGAACGGCCAGCAGGTCGAGGCGCTCTCGATCATCGTGCACCGCGTAAAGGCCGAGGTGCGCGGCCGGGCGGTGATCCAGCGCCTGCGCAAGGAGATCAAGCGGCACATGTTCGAGATACCGCTCCAGGCGGCCATCGGCAGCCGTATCATCGCACGCGAAACGATCAAGGCCCTCCGCAAGGACGTCATCGCCGGCATGTCGGGCGGCGACGTCACGCGAAAGCAGAAACTCCTGAAGAAGCAGAAGAAGGGCAAGAAACGCATGAAGATGGTCAGCAACGTCGAAATCCCCCAGGAGGCCTTTATGGCGGTGCTTGAGACCGAAGAATAACTGTTCCGCGCTTAGCCGCGAGTCGAAGACGAGCGCGTTCTTTCAAGCCTTCACGGCCCACCTGAACTTCGCCGATGCACTCCGCGGGTTATCGTGCACCTCCGTCGCCGTCGGCCGGACGGGCTCGTCCGAGATGGCCTCGAACACGCCCGCCCGCATTCCGTCGCGAAACACCAGTTTCACCAGCCTGTCCTCGCCCGAGTGGAAACTGATGATGCCCATGCGCCCGCCGGGGGCCAGGCACGCCGGAGCCACGCGCAGGAGTTGCCGCAGTGCCCCGAGTTCGTCGTTCACGAGGATCCTGAGCGCCTGGAAAGTCTTCGCCGCGGGATGAAGGTCTCCGGCCGCCACCTGCTTGCGCCAGTGGCGAGGGGAGAGGCCCTTGGCGGCGAAAATCAGCCGGACGAGGTCCTGCGTTTGCGTGATGGGCCGGCGCTGGCGTTCTTCGGCGATGCGGCGCGAGATGATGACGGCCTTTGGCTCGTCGGCGAGTTCCATGAGGGCTGCGGCCAGTTCTTCCGCGGGCAGGTCGCGCAGCAGGTCCGCCGCGGTGCGCGGCAGGCGCGCGTCCATCCGCATGTCGAGCGGCCCGTCGAACTTGTACGAGAACCCGCGCGCGGGGTCGTCTACCTGCATGCTCGATACGCCCAGGTCCGCGAAGATGACATCGGCCGCGTCGATGTGCTCGGCGGCCATCGCCCGGTCGATGCCGGCGAAGTTGCCGCGACGCAGGAGCAGCGCCGTTCCCGCGGCGGCGGCCTCCAGCCGCGCGCGGGTCCGCTCCAGGGTCTCGGCGTCCACGTCGAAGCCCAGCAACCGACTTGTCGGGCCGATCCGCTTGAGGAACTCCAGTGCGTGCCCGCCGTACCCGACGGTGCAGTCGATGACCGTTTCGGTCGCCTGGGCGACCCGCAGGGCCTCCATCACCTCGGCCACGAGGACGGGCACGTGCGTGCCGGCGGGCGTGCGGCCCTGCGCCCGGACGTGCGCCTGAATCTCCGGATGGGCGTCGGGGGTGAGTTCTTTGTAGCGGTGCTCGAACCGCCGCGGATACTTGCCGGGGTAGCGCGGCCGGCGTTTGTGGGGGCCTTGCGGCGGCCCGGACGGGTCGTTTGGCTGGTCGGAAGGCATGCCTGATTCTACGCCATTGCCGGGTTACCCCCAAGCGTTTCTTTTCCGGCGGGGGGCGAAACCATGCCTTGTCCGGGGGTGAGGAATGGCATATTATTCCTTGGAGCGGCGATTTGCGCGTGCTGTTAAATTTCTCACAGCCTCTGCATTGAGCCTTGACAGGGCAGGGGTGTGGGGCTAGAAAAGGGGACTTTTATGTCCTCTATGGGCGCGGCCAATATGGGTCGCCCGAAGTGGGGAGAAGCGGCGTGTCGAAACCGGCAAGTTCAAAACTGGCCGATGCAGTCCATAAGGCTACGGGCGTGGAAGTTGCCAAGTGCTACCAGTGCGGCAAGTGCACGGCCGGTTGCCCGATGGCCCGGTGGATGGACGTCGTGCCGAGCCAGATCATGCGTCTGGTGCAGATCGGCGATGGCGAGGCCGCCGAGCGCCTGCTGACGAGCGCGGCCATCTGGATGTGCGCCGGGTGCCTGACGTGCATGCAGCGGTGTCCGAAGAAACTCGACCCTGCGGCCGTCATCGACGCACTCAAGGAGTTGGCCTACGCGCAGGGCAAGGTCCCGGCCGGCCAGCGCAAGGTCCTGGCGTTCCACAAGGCGTTCCTGAAGGTCGTCGAGAAGGCCGGCCGCATGAGCGAGATCCCGCTGACCGCCCTCTACAAGATGACCAGCGGCGACCTTTTCAGCGACATCACAATGGCCCCCAAGATGCTGGTCCGCCGCAAGTTGCCCCTGGTGCCGAAGATCGTCCGCAACCGAAAGCAGATAAAGCGCATCTTTGATGCGTGCCGAAAGGGGGCGCACTGATGGCCCCGCTCGGCTACTATCCCGGTTGTTCGGACCACGGCAGCGGATGCGAACTGGGCATGTCGGTCCACGCCCTGGCGAACCTGGCGGGTGCGGAACTTCGCGAGGTCGAGGACTGGAACTGCTGCGGCGCATCGGCCGCGCACAACCTCAGCCACGACCTGGCGGTCGCCCTGCCGTACCGCGTGCTGGCGCTGGCCGAGGCCCAGGGCCTCGCAGAAATCCTGACGCCCTGTGCCGCGTGCTTCTCGCGCCTCAAGGGCACGGCCATACGCCTGGCGCGAAGCGCCGAACTGGTCGCGAAGATGCGGGAGATCACTGGCCTGGAATATCGTGGCCCGACCAAGGTGCTGAACGTTGTGGAGTTCATCAACCGGCTGCTGGCGGGCGGCCTGAAGGACAAACTTACGTCGCCGCTGGCGGGCCTGAAGGTGGCCCCGTACTACGGGTGCCTGCTGAGCCGCGGCAGCGAGGGCGTCATCGAGGGCGACGATGCGGAGAACCCCGCGTCTATGACGGCCGCCATCAAGGCCGCGGGCGGCGAGGCGGTCGCGTGGAACTTCGCCACGGAGTGTTGCGGCGGGGGCTTCAGCATGTCGTTCACCGACGCCGTCGTCGACCTCTCGGAGCAGATCCTGGCCGACGCCAGGGCCGCCGGGGCCGACATCATCGTCACGGGCTGCCCGATGTGCCACTCGAACCTGGACATGCGGCAGTTGACGATCAACGCGCGCGGCCTCGGGCCGTACGATCTGCCGGTGCTGTACCTGTCGGAACTGGTGGGGCTGGCGGCGGGGCTGGACCCGAAGGCCCTGGGCCTGGACCGCCATTTCGTGGATGCGATGCGCGTTGCGGCGCGGCGTGAAGCGAAGGCCGACGCCTCGGCGCACGTGTAATCTGTGGGTGCCACGGCTGCGCCGTTTGCAGCCGGGGTCGTTGGTAGGGAAACACGGCTGCAAACGGCGCAGCCGTGGCACCCGTGGTGCGTGTTGCGAGCGCGTAGTTACTCGTAGCGGCGTCGCGATTTCGAAAGAGGCTTATCATGGCGCGCATAGGTGTATTCCTCTGTCACTGTGGCGAGAACATCGGCCGGACGGTCGATTGCGCCGCCGTGTCCGCCGCCGCCCTCAAGTTGCCCGGCGTCATACACGCCGTCGACTACAAGTACATGTGCTCCGACCCCGGGCAGCAGATGATCAAGCAGGCCATCGCCGAGAAGAAACTCACCGGGGTCGTCGTCGGGGCGTGCAGCCCCCGCATGCACGAGCCCACCTTCCGCCGCGCGGCGGCCGAGGCCGGCCTCAACCCGTACCTGCTGGAGATGGCCAACCTGCGCGAGCACTGCTCGTGGGTGCACGACGACCGCGCCGCGGCGACCGCCAAGGCGATCGACCTGGTGCGCGTGATGGTCGAGAAGGTCAAGCGCAACTGGGGCCTCTTCCCGATCCGCGTGCCGATCGAGCCGACGGCCCTGGTGGTGGGCGGCGGCATCGCCGGCATCCAGGCCGCGCTCGACATCGCCAATGGCGGCAAGAAGGTCATACTGGTCGAAAAAAGTTCCTCCATCGGCGGCCACATGGCCCGGCTGTCGGAGACGTTCCCGACGCTCGATTGCAGCCAGTGCATTCTTACGCCGCGCATGGTCGAGGCGGCCAGCCACCCGAACATCACGCTTATGACCTACAGCGAGGTCGAGGCGGTCGAGGGCTTCGTCGGCAACTTCGACGTCACCATCCGCCGCAAGGCACGCTATGTTGACTGGTCCAAGTGCACGGGTTGCGGCGACTGCTGGGGCAAGTGCCCCTCCAAGAAAATCCCGAGCGAGTTCGACGCCAAACTGTGCTACCGCACGGCCATCTACCGGCCGTTTCCGCAGGCCGTCCCGAACAAGCCCGTCATCGACCGCGAGAACTGCATCATGCTGACCAGGGGCAAGTGCGGCGCGTGCGCCAAGGTCTGCCAGCGCGGGGCGATCAACTTCAAGGACGAGGACCAACTGGTCAAGGTGAAGGTCGGGGCGGTCGTCCTGGCCACCGGATTTGAGTTGTGGAACCACTCGGCGTACGGCGAGTACGGAGCGGGCAAGTTCGGCGACGTGATCGACGGCTTCCAGTTCGAGCGCATCGCCTCGGCCAGCGGCCCGACGGGCGGCGAGATGCGCCGGCCCTCCGACGGCACGGAGCCGAAGACGGTCGTCTTCATCCAGTGCTGCGGCAGCCGCGACGAGAAGGTCGGCAAGGCGTACTGCTCCAAGATCTGCTGCATGGACACCGCCAAGCACGGCATGCTCTACAAGCACAAGGTGCACGACGGGCGGGCGATCGTGTTCTACATGGACGTGCGGGCGGCAGGGAAGGGTTACGAGGAGTTCATCCGCCGGGCCGTTGAGGCCGACGGCGTGGAGTACG
>JAPLMO010000426.1 GCA_026386995.1 Planctomycetota bacterium
GGGCCGGCCTTGCAGGCCGATTGTGCCAACCTTACGGGGCCATGCCGCCGTCGACCGCCAGCACGTGGCCCGTGACGTACGCGGCATCGTCGCTGGCGAAGAACGCGATGACGGCGGCGACTTCTTCGGGCAATCCCATGCGCTGCATGGGGATCGCGGCCAGGGCCATCTCCTTCGCCTTGTCGGGCAGGACGTCCGTCATGTCGGTCTTGATGAACCCCGGGGCGACCGCGTTGCACGTTATGCCGCGCTTCGCCAGTTCCCGGGCGACCGTCCGCGTAAAGCCCACCACGCCCGCCTTCGAGGCCGAGTAGTTCGCCTGCCCCGGGTTGCCCACGAGGCCCGAGACGCTGGCCAGATTCACGATGCGTCCGTACCGCTGCCGCAGCATGTGCCTTGCGGCGTGCTTGGTCATCAGGAACGTGCCCTTGAGGTTGACGGACATCACGAGGTCCCACATCTTGGCTTCCATCCTGAGAAGCAGGTCGTCCCGCGTGATGCCGGCGTTGTTGACGAGAATGTCGAGGCGGCCGCACTTCTCGGCCACTTCGTCGAGCATCTTCTCGACCGCGGCCTCGTCGGTCACGTCCACCTTGTAGGTCAGGACCTGCTTTGCGCCGGCGGCCGTGAGTTTCTCGGCGGCCTGCTTCAGCACGTCTTCCAGGACGTCCACCAGGACGACCGTGGCCCCACCGGCGGCGAACTTCTTGGCGCATTCAAAGCCGATGCCCCGGGCGCCGCCCGTCACAACGGCCGTCTTGTCGGCAAAACTCATGCGCTTGACTCCTCGCACGCCCGTCGGGGCGACACAAACACGCGCCCATCAAGATGGGCGGCTAACCATGAAACGGCAATCGCTCGGGCGTTACGCCTGCGGTTTGTTGAACGCCTCGATGTCGGCCGCCGCGCCGACGGCCACAGCGCTGCGACCGATTGCGCGGTCGATGCGCTTCAGAAGGCCCGTCAGCACCCGCCCGGGGCCGATCTCGTAGAACCTGTCGAACCCGTCGGCGATCAGCCGCTGGATGCCCTGCTGCCAGCGGACGGCCACGTCGATCTGCTTTGTCAGCAGGCCGGCCGCCGAAGCCGCGTCACTATAATAATCCCCGGTCACGTTTGCAACCACGGGGAATTCAAGATTCCGGATTTGCAGTCGCCCGAGTTCCGGGGCGAGTTTCTCCCGGGCCGCATGCATCAGCGGCGAGTGGAACCCACCCGCCACGACCAGCGACACCGCCCGCTGCGCCCCCATGGACTCGGCGATGGCGACCACCCGGTCGCAGGCGGCCTTTACGCCGCTGACGACAACCTGACCGGGACAATTGTAATTCGCCGGCCAGATTGTACCGGCCTCGCGGGCGGCCTCGCAAATCTTTTCGGCCGCCGCCTCGTCCGTTCCGAGGAGCGACACCATGCCGCTCGGCTGGGCGTCGCAGGCCTCCTGCATGTACCGGCCGCGGAGGTTGGTCAGCCGCACGGCATCGTCGAAGCCGATGGCCCCGGCGGCCACGAGTGCGGTGTACTCGCCCAGACTCAGGCCCGCCGCCGCCTCGGCCCTGATGGCCTTGCCGGCCTGTGTGGTTCGCAGGGCGGCCAGCACCGCCAGGCTCGTCACCAGGATGGCCGGCTGGCTGATGTCTGTGGCCGTCAGGCGGTCCTCCGTCCCCTCAAAGCAGATCTTCGACAGGCTGAAGCCGAGGACCCGGTCGGCGCGCTCGTAAATCGCCTTGGCCTCGGGGTACTTCTCGGCCACGTCCTTGCCCATGCCGACGAACTGGGCGCCCTGGCCGGGAAACAGAAACGCCACTTTCCCCATGTCGCAATCTCCCCCAGGGTCAGTGTTTGATGACCGCGCCGGCCCACGTCAGGCCGCCGCCGAAGGCGATCAGGATGGCGATGTCGCCGGGCCCCAGGAGGCCCTGCCGCCGCGCTTCGTCGTGCGCAATGGCCACGCTCGCGCCTCCCGTGTTGCCGTACTTGTGGATGTTCAGGAATACCTTCTCGGGTGGGAACCCCATGCGGCTGGTGGCCGCATCTATGATCCGCGTGTTGACCTGGTGTGGAATGACCAGGCGGACGTCCTCCGTTTTCAGGCCGCATTCCTTCAGGCACTCGTCGATGAGTTCTTCCATCTTCAGGACGGCGAACTTGAAGACCTCGCGTCCGCGAATGTGCATAAAGTGGAGGCGCCGGTCGACCGTCTCGTGCGAGGGCGGCCGCCGCGACCCGCCGGCCGG
The DNA here is from genome assembly GCA_026386995.1 of Planctomycetota bacterium. The sequence continues at coordinate 2,238 of JAPLMO010000426.1, forward strand.
CAGGATCATCAGTTCTCCGCCCGCGCCGTCGGCGTACGTGGTCGTGTAGAGGATGCCCGTGTCGGGCTTGTCGCCGGCCCGGATGACGGCGGCCCCGGCGCCGTCGCCGAAGAGGACGCACGTGTTGCGGTCGGTGTAATCGGTGATGCGCGAGAGGACCTCGCCGCTCGTGACCAGAACGGTGCGGGCCTGGCCCGACAGGATCACGGCCCGCGCCATGGACAGGCCGTACAGGTGGCCGCTGCACGCCGCCGTCAGGTCGAACGCGCCGGCCGCCTTGCAGCCCAGGCGGTCCTGGATCCAGCAGGCGGTGGAGGGCAGCGTGTTGTCGGCCGTGATGGTGGCGCAGATCACCAGGTCGATTTCTTCGGGGGCGACGCCGGCGTTGGCGAGGGCGGCCCGGGAGGCCTCGATGGCCAGGTCGCTGGTGGCCTGGTTCGGTTCGGCAAGGCGGCGCTCCTTCATGCCGGTGCGCTGGGCGATCCACTCGTCGTTGGTCTCGACGAAGTGGGTGAAGTCCTCGTTGGTCATCACCCGCTTGGGGACGTAATGGCCGGTTCCGAGCAGAACGGCGCTGGGGGGGCGGTTCACTCTTCGGCTCCCCCCGCCTGCGCCACGGCCTCGACGATCATGCGATTGACCTGTTTGCGAGCGTAGGTGACGGCCACGCGCGAGGCGTTGGCGACGGCCCGCGCATGGGAGTTGCCGTGGCAGATGATGACGACGCCGTCGACGCCCAACAGGGGCGCCCCGCCG
>JAPLMO010000114.1 GCA_026386995.1 Planctomycetota bacterium
GAAACATTACGACGGCGCGTATGCCTCCGGCCCGAATTATACTGAGACGACAGATCTTGAAAGGGTGATGTTAATTGCGAAGGGCGCGGTGGAGATGGTGGCGGCCTGTCTTGGCGCCAAGTTCTTGGGACCGGAGGCGGCTAAGATTGGGGTGCCGGGCGAGAACCTTGCCCCCATTAATGGAGCCGGTGCCTATGAGAACCTCGTAAACGAAGCAAGACTGGCCTACCCGAACAAGGCAGGAATCATAGAGAATCACCATTGCACACCGACATATCTAGGCGGTGAGGCTGACGGGCCTCGCGTGCCACTGGACGCAGCCTACCATCAGCAGATCACAAACGCATTTCGTCGGGCTTCTCCATACGGGCAGCCGGCTCCCGATCCTGTGACCCTGCAATCTATTATGCAAAAAGTTTATTCACAGTATCCGCTTCCACCCAGAACCAAATGAGAGCGTGAGGAATGAAGGCAATGCGAGAAATAGCAGAGTTCAGAGTAGATGAGGATTTTGCTCCCCAGCTTTTTGCCGCGAACGAAGGCAAAAGGCTCGGCGATTCAATTCGCAAGGTAGAGATCGCAACTGACGATCCTAGATTTGAACGAATCGGTGAATTGCAGCGAGAGACAAGGGCCGAAACCGATCGGTCATTCTTCTACGGGTGGCATATCAAGCGGCAATATAGTGCCCGCGAAATGCAAGAAGCCAAGTTGTTCTCACTCTGGATCACGGCCGTCTTCGAACCTGCGGGCGAGGAATGCGGCACGAAATACGATGAGTCAACGGCGTGTCCGAAATGTGGTGCCGGCGCAACGCAAGTTTCAGACCTTCGTTTGGATCTGAGGAAGGCTCCAAAGAACAAAGACATAGCAGGCACGATTGCCAATGAGATTATCGTCTCTCAGCGCCTAGCCGAAAAAATGATCGGCGCGGGTTTGACCGGCTTCGAGTTGCGCCCTGTGCGACACAAGGCGCGGTATGAGGATGATCCCATTGACCTCCGCCAAGTTCCAACTGGCCGGATGATACTGGCAAAGGCTGAAGTGGCGGGCTTTCCGCACCCAATGGGGAGGTTTTACGTGTGGCTGAATAGGGCGGAGAACCGCGCGCTGTTTGACCAGGCTCAAGCGGAGAACGCCGCTTTGAAGGGAGAGGAAGACCGGCGGAAGGGTGATCTGATGTCGGTCTGGCACCAACTTGTCCTAACGTCAACCTGTGCCGAAATCGTTCCCCCGACGCGTGTGGGAATCGATCCGTTTGATGATGATCCCCAAGGGGAGTGCCGCTGCGCACTGGGCGACTTGATCGGCCTGAGCTTGCTGTCCGAGGTGTCGATCAGCGCGGCAAGCTGTGCTGGTGCTGACTTTGTTGGTTCCCGGCAGTTCATCGGCACACGTCGGGGTTTGCTGCGGCCCAGGCGTGTTATTGTTGTCTCCCCAAGAGTGTGGCGATTGATCGAATCCGAAAAGCTCCGGGGCATTGAGATCGAAGTCGCACACGCTATTTAATCTTCATCCCATTGTAACTGGCCTTTCGCAGATTTTTGAGTGTACCGGAGGATTGAGTTGGAATGCAAGTTGATAAATGAGAAGCGGCCCGACTTGCCGATGAGATCGTTGCGAAGCGACTCTTATCGGAGGCCGGGCCGTGAAACGCTACAACCTCTGTATCCGTCCGGCCAAGTACAGGTGCGGGCGGGCGAGTTCAGCGTCAGTGACTGGACAGGTTACCCAGCGGGACAATATGGGCTACCCCGTCCAGCCGGGCCTTTCCGTATGGTGCCAGCCGCTGAGTATGCAGAGGCGCGTGCAGCAGCGAACGCAACGAATGCGGCAATCCGTGAGGAATTGCCCCTTTGGTCGAGTTCAAGACTGGAGTGGCACGAGGTCCAGCCGGTCAAGTTCGGGGGCAGTCCAACGGATCTTGCCAACAAGATCCCCTTGCCCAGTGGCTTCCATCGCCAGCAAGTTACGCCGTGGTGGAATGCCTTGCAGCGCAGTATTGAAGGAGGCCCGTGATGGAACCGCGCGTTCGAGATAGACTCCGTCGGATTCTTACGGCCCCTTATGCTGGCAGCGGTGCTACGGAGGAGAGTCTGCTGGCCGTAATGGCCGAGTTGGGATACGGCTTGCCGGAAGATTACTTGGACTTCATGCGTCAGACGAACGGGTACACCGGTGAAGTCGGCCCACGGGGTTTCGTTAGTATCTGGCCGGTTGAGGAAGTGGTGCCCACAAACCAAGCCAACCATTTTCGTGAATGGATTCCCGGTTTGGTGCTCTTCGGGTCGAACGAAGGTGGGGAGTTCTACGCGTTTGACTTTCGGGGCAACCGCGCGAAGGTGGTCATGGTGCCATCAATTCCACTGGACCTGAAATGCGCTGTGGAAGTTGGCTCGTCGTTCGCCGACTTCTTGGAGCACCTTGCTCAAACCCCGTAAGATGGTGCGAGTGGTGAGAGTTGCGGCCTCATGTACCTGCATTGGCGAGCGACCACCGGTCCGGCAGCAGTTCCGCCAGGCGGTTCATCGGATGGGCGGCGATGCGCGTGAGTACGTCGCGCAGGTAAGCGAAGGGATCGACCTCGTGGCGCTGGCAGGTGGCGATGAGGCTGAAGAGCACGGCCGCGGTGTGGCCGCCGTTGTCGGAGCCGCAGAAGAGCCAATTCTTCCGTCCGATGGCGATCCGTCGCAGGGCGTTCTCGGCGGCGTTGTTGTCGATGTCAAGGTCGCCGTCGGTCGCGTAAACGTTCAGGGCGTCCCACTGGTTGAGGACGTAGGCGATGGCCTGGCCCATGGGGCTCTTCGGGAGGACGGACCCGCCGCAGGTCACTTGACGCGATTCGAGCCACGCCTTGAACTGCCCAAGGAGCGGCGCCGCCTTCGCCTGGCGAAGCGCGAGCCGGATCGCCGCAAGCGGCCGGGCTTCGCGCGGCTGCGCCCCGGCCGGCCCGGCGTCCTCGCCCTGCCGCCGGAACTGCTGCTTCGCCTCATCTTCCACATCATACAGGAGCCGGATGTATGCGACCCGCGGTACGTCGATGCCCCGGTCCTCAGGTGGCGCGACGCGGACGCGAATCCCGGAAACGGCCTTGAAGAAACGCTCTACTATTGTCAAGATGCCAACTGGAATGTGACGGCGGTGATGAGCGCCGCCGGAAGTGTGGTGGAGCGGTACGTGTACGACCCCTACGGCAAGGCGACGGTGCTGGAGGCCGACTGGTCGGCCGA
>JAPLMO010000475.1 GCA_026386995.1 Planctomycetota bacterium
GCTGAATCGGATCGCCTTGAACCTGCTGAAGTCGGAAACCCAACAGAAGGTCGGCATCAAAACCAAACGCCTCGTCGCCGGCTGGGATCACGATTACCTGCTCAAGGTCCTGACCCAGGGGGATTAGATGCGATTGCCCTGTCCAAGACGCCCTAAGTAATTGACTCTCGCAACGACGGCATTTACAATAACACACTTTTGGAAAAAGTCAAGGAGAAACTTTGGGAGTTCCGCTGGTGGATTCAATGCCGGCCAATGGCCAGCAACAGGCGGATGGCGCGCCGTCGCGCGCCAAGGCGTGGATTGCCTTGGCGATTGTGGCGGCGGCGATCCTGGCGGCGCGCCTGGCCTTTGCTTTCACCCTGCCGGGGCCCTGGTACCTGCCCGACGAGGTCACCTACCTGGAGCAGGCCCACGCCGCCGCGGAGGGGACGGTTTTTTCTCGCGGCCTGTTTGGGGCCGGCCAACCAGGCTGGCCGATGCTCCTGGCACCCGTCGTTGGGCTCCTGGAAGGGCGGCCCGATCAGGCGTATGCGGCAGGCGTTGCCCTGGCGAGCCTCCTGGGAACCGCCGTCGTCATTCCCCTGTTTCTGCTCGTCCGCCGCACGCTTGACTCGGCCGAGGCGGTGGCGGCAGCCGCACTGGCCGTCGTGCTGCCGGGTTCGTGCCTCCTGGGCTGGACCGTCTTGAGCGAATCCCTCTTCACATTGCTTGTCGTGTGTGCGGCGGCGTGGTTCATGCGGGCCTTGCGGAGGGAGCGTGCCGCGGACTTCGCCGTCGCGGCCGGCGTCGCGGCCTTCGCGTACTGGGTTCGGCCTTTTGGCGCGGCCTGCGTCCTGGCCTGTCTGGCGGGAACGCTGGTATGGGCCGTCCAGAATCGCCGCTGGCGCCAGCCGCTTGCGGCGCTGGCGGCGACGGCAGCGCTGGCCGCCATCGGGCCGCTCGCTAGAGCGGTCAACGGGTATCCGACCGCCTCGTTCACCAACTACGGTGGCGAGACCGAACAGGGCGCCCTCCAGCAAATCCTCGTTTATCTGTCGGAATCGCGCGGCTGGCGGAGCCTGGGTCTGGCCGTGGCGAGGGACCTGGCTTACCTTTTCGTGGCGACGTTGGGCGTGTTCCTCCCGCTGGCGCTGGCGGCGGGGGGGCGTGGCGTGGCGGCGTTTCGCGGGCTTGACGCGCGGGGCAGGGCGTCCCTAGTGGCCGGAGCGGTCCTGTTTGCGGCGACGGTCGGCATCACTGCGCTGGCGCGGCTGGGCACGGACATTCAAGAGAGTTCCGCCGGCATGGGACGTATGTACGGCCGCTATGTGGAGCCGCTTGTGCCGCTGGTGATCGCCGCGGGTGCAGTGGCCTGGCGCCGCATGGCCACTGACCGGCATGTCTGGCGCGGTCTGCTCGCCCTGGTTTTCGCGCTGGTTGTGGCCATCCCCCGCGGGACGACGAGTTTCACCAACAGCCCCGGCTTCTGGTCCTGGTACCTGATCTACGAGCATGCTCCGACGGCGGCGGCGCTTGCCGTTCCGGCGGCGTTCGCGGCGGTCTTCTGGCTTCTGCGCGGCCGGCGGGCGGCCGCCATCCTGACGGTCCTGGCCGCCGGGGTTGTTTCAACGGCCCTCGTTGGTGCGCATATATATCAATATAATGCGAAAACGCAGCCGTGGCGGGAGTTGGCGGCCGGCGCCGCCCAAACCGTGCGAAACGACACGCAGTCGCGCGCCGGGGCCGTCCTGTGGATTGACCCGCGCCTTTGCGGCCAGCCTTCGCCGTTTGCGCAGGAGATGATGCAGATTGCCTGCTGGCTCAGAGCGGACCTGCTGGCTTACGACATGCGACTGGCGCAAGCGGAGCAGGTTGTCTCGGTCGGCGACATGCTCCTGACGCGGGCCGCGGATCCCGGCCTGACCACCGTGTGGGAGTATCGGGGATTGCGGGTCGTCCGGATTCCACGGGCTGGCCGGCGCGAATTCGCGGGCGGCTCTTTGCTTGACCCTCCCGCTACGACGGGGCAGGGGGTCAGGAGTCTTACGGATAGGGCTCCAGATTTCGGGCGTTAGCGGCGTATGGCCGCAACCCCGAAAAAAGGCTTGAAGATTCCACGCAAAAACTTATACTGTGGTCAAGCCACGGCAGGCTTGCCCTGCCAGGGTGGCGCTTTCGCAGGTGAGGTTGGCGTCGGAAGGGGCCGCCACGAGTGCGGCCGGAATGCGGCGCTACAGACTTCAGCGGCTATTACTGGGAGGTTACCCGTGCCGGCTAAATGTGAAATTTGCGGTAAGACGGCGAAACGTGGCAACAGCATCAAGCGTCGCGGCAAGGCGAAGTACCTGGGCGGCGTGGGCCGGAAGATCACCGGCATTACGCGCCGGGAGTTCCGCGCCAATCTTCAGCGGATGCACATACAGTTGCCCGACGGCACGCGCAAGTGCGCCCGTATCTGCACGCAGTGCCTTCGCAGCGGCACGGTCACGAAGCGCATGAAGCGGATCGTGCCGGCGCAGCCGACGGCCTAGCGGCGTTTTCGGGCCGCGGTCGTAATAACCGTCGCCGTATGCGGCGACGGCTAAACGGCCGTAATGGCTCAGTTGCGTAGGGGCGAGGCATGCCTCGCCCGCACGCTTGTGGGACTTCCTCGGGCGAGGGAGGGGCATGTCGAAGACTCGCCGCGGCGAGCCTCGCCCCTACGGAACTGCGGGCACCCCTAACAGCGGTATTGCTCATGGCCCTCTCGAAACAGGAAGTCCTCAAGGTCGGCACGCTCAGCCGCATCCGCCTCTCCGAGGCGGAGGTGGAGAAGTTCGCCACCCAACTCTCAGCCATCCTTGGCTACGTAGACAAACTCCGCGAACTCGATACCGATAACGTGGAGCCGCTGGCCCACGCTCTAGCGCTCCACAACGTCCTTCGCGCCGATGAACCGACACCGGGCCTCACAACGGAGCAGGCCCTCGGCGGCGCCCCGGAGTCGGCCGGCGACTTCTTCAAAGTGCCGCGCGTGCTCGATGAGGGGGCGGGGGCGTGATTTTGTAAAGGCGCCGGCGCGTGCCCCGGTTAGCCGCGGCCGCAAACGGCCGCGTTTACGATGACCGTCGCCGTGTGCGGCGACGGCTAAACGATGCATGGCTAAACGGCGTACGGCTAAACGGCGTACGGCTAAACGGCGCTGGGCCGAACGTTACAAAGGCGCCGGGGCGACGCCTTGGCTTACATTATGGCAATCACCGACCTGACGGCGATCGAGATGCGCGATGCCCTGCGGTGGCGGGAATTCTCCGCCGTCGAGGCGACCGACGCCTCCCTGGCCGCCATCGAGCGGCTGGACCCGAAGGTCAAGGCGTTCCTGGCGGTCGATGCCAACGGCGCCCGCCGCCGCGCGGCTGAGATCGACAAACGCCTCGCGGCGGGCGAAACGGTCGGCATGCTTGCGGGCGTCCCCGTCGCGATCAAAGATAACATGTGCATCCGCAACGGGCTTGCCACGACGTGCGCCAGCCGCATCCTCGGCAACTGGAAGGCCCCGTACGATGCGCACGTGGTCGAGCGTCTCGCCGCCGAAGGGGCGGTCATCGTCGGCAAGACCAACCTGGATGAGTTTGCGATGGGTTCCTCGACCGAGAACTCGGCCTTCGGCGCAACGCGTAATCCCTGGAACCTCGACTGCGTGCCCGGCGGCTCCAGCGGCGGAAGCGCTGCGGCCGTTGCCGCTCGCATGACGCCCATCGCGCTGGGGTCTGACACGGGCGGCTCGATCCGCCAGCCGGCGGCCCTGTGCGGCGTGGTCGGCATGAAGCCGACCTACGGCCGCGTCAGCCGATACGGCCTTGTGGCGTTTGCCTCCAGCCTGGACCAGATCGGGCCGTTCGCCCGCACGGTGACCGATGCGGCGCTCCTGTTGCAGGCCACGGCCGGCGAGGACCGGCGCGACTCCACGTGCGTCTCCAACAAAGATCAGCCGGTGCCGGATTACATGGCGTCGCTGGAGGAGCCGGTAAAGCCGCTGCGGATCGGCCTGCCGAAGCAGTTCTTCGGCAAGGGCCTGGACGGCGAGGTCGAAAGGAGCGTACGCGGCGCCATGGCGGTCTACGAGCGCCTCGGCGCACAGTTGGTGGAGGTCGACCTGCCGCACTCCACCGAGTATTCCATCGCCACCTATTACATCGTGGCCACGAGCGAGGCGTCGTCGAACCTCGCCCGCTACGACGGCGTGCACTACGGCTACCGCTCGTCCGATCACACCGATATGATCGACATGTACATGCGCAGCCGCGCGCAGGGCTTCGGCGACGAGGTCAAGCGGCGGATCATGCTTGGCAACTACGCCCTGAGTTCGGGCTACTACGATGCGTATTACAAGAAGGCCCTGAAGGTGCGGCGGCTCATTCGCGGCGACTTCGAGAAGGCGTTCCGCGAGGTCGATTGCATCATGGGCCCCACCAGCCCCACGGCCGCCTTCCGCCAGGGCGAGAAGACCGCCGACCCGCTGGCGATGTACCTCTCCGACGTCTACACCGTCTCGTGCAACCTGGCGGGCATCGCGGGCATCAGCGTGCCGTGCGGCTTCACGGCGGCGGGGCTGCCGGTGGGCCTCCAGGTGCTCTCCGGCGTGTTCACCGAGGACCGGCTGCAACGCATCGCGCGGATGTACGAGCGCGAGGTCGATTGGGCCGTCCGCCGGCCGCCCGTCTGCGAGGGGGCCGCATGAGCGCCGACCTTGAGCCCACCATCGGCCTTGAGGTGCACATGCACCTGGCGACCCGCACGAAACTCTTCTGCGGGTGCAAGGTGGAGTACGACGTGCGGCCGAACTCGAACGTCTGCCCCGTGTGCCTCGGCATGCCGGGCGTTCTGCCGGTGATGAACCGCGAGGCGGTGGAACTGTCGGTCCGCATGGCGCTGGCCCTGGGGTGCACCATCCCCGATTTCGCCAAGTGGGACCGCAAGCACTACTACTATCCCGATCTGCCGAAGAACTACCAGATATCGGAATACGATCAACCGCTGGGCGTGGGCGGCCACCTCGACATCGAGACCTCCCAGGGCACGCGCCGCATCGGCATCACGCGCGTGCACCTGGAGGAAGACGCCGGCAAACTGATGCACGCCGAGGCGGGTAACTTCAGCATCGTGGACCTGAACCGCACCGGCACGCCGCTTCTTGAAATCGTGAGCGAGCCCGACGTCTGCACCGCCGAGGAGGCCCGCGCGTACGGCGAGGCCCTGCGGCAACTGGCGGTGTACCTGGGCGTGGGCCACTGCAACATGCAACTCGGGCAGATGCGGTTCGAGCCGAACGTGAGCCTGCGAATCGGCGCCGGCCCCGACGGCAAGCCGCGCTACACGCCCATCTCGGAGATGAAGAACTTAAACTCCTTCCGCTCGGTCGAGCGGGCCGTGACTTACGAACTCGCCCGCCACCGCGAGGAGTACCTGGCGGCCCCCGCGAAGTACACGCTGGAGAACCTCGGCAAAGAGACGCGTGGCTGGCGCGACGACGAGGGCACCTCCTTCCTCATGCGCTCCAAGGAAGAGGCCCACGATTACCGCTACCTGCCGGAGCCGGACCTCGTGCCGTTCATGCCGGATCGCAAGTGGGTGGAGGAGTTGCGTGCCGGTCTTCCTGAACTGCCGGCGCAACGCATTGCCCGTTACATAGCAATGGGCTTGCCGGTGGAAATCGCTCAGGCGCTTGCGGACGAGAATCTGATTGGGCAGTACTTTGACGACCTTACGATGGCCGTTGCTCGGGTTGCTAAGACCGCCGGCGATTGGGTTTCAATGCGCGGCAACAAAGTATGCCACGATTGGATATTGCAGCACGTCAGGCGCACGCTCAATGAGAAGAAGGACGACATGGGCGTTTTTCGCAGCAAGATGCCTGCGGCCAGGCTGGCCGAACTCATCCAACTGGTCGAGGAAGGCAGGATCAACCGCAACACCGGCGTGGAAGTCTTCGATGAGATGTACACGGCCAACAAGCCGGCCTCGAAGATCGTGGAGGAGAAGGGCCTTGTTCAGGTCGCGGATTCCGGCGCGATCGAGGCGTTCGTGGACCAGGCCCTCGCCGCCAACGCCAAGGCCGTCGAGGACTATCGCGGCGGCAAGAAGGCGTCGTTCGGCCGCCTCATGGGCGAGGCGATGAAGGCCTCGGGCGGCAAAGCCAATCCCGCACTCGTCAAAGAGATCCTGCTGAAGAAACTCGGCGGGTGATGGCTGTCGCCTCGGCCCCAACAGACAGGACCGCCATGTAGGGTGGGTGCTATGCACCCACGCTGCTGTGTTGCACGCGGGCGGCCACATAGGGCCGCCCCTACGGAGTTTTCGTTCCGCCCCACAACTTGTTCTCCGTCCCCTTCATCAGCCGCGCGTAGTTGGACCGGTGCCGGATGATCACCAGCCCGACGACGAGAAAGACCAGCACGGTCACGGCCAGGTAATCGCCCCAGGTCTTCTCGCGCTCAACCCACAGGTAGATGCCCGCCAGCGCCAGGGCCGCCACGGTCGAGCCGACCGAAACGTACTTCGTGAGGCCGGTCACGACGAGCCACACACCGAAGGCCGCAAGGGCCGCCCACCGCAGCATCGGCAGCGACAGGAGGACGCCCAGGCTCGTCGCCACGGCCTTGCCGCCCTTAAAGCCCAGCCACACGGGGAAGAGGTGCCCGATG
>JAPLMO010000169.1 GCA_026386995.1 Planctomycetota bacterium
GCGGGTCAGGTCGAAGAGTCGCCTGGACTCCTGACCCGCCGCGCTAACTGCGTTTTCGACCGCGCCAACACGGTTTCGTCGCGCGATGGGTCGGGAGACCCACCGCGCAAATGCCCAAGTTGCGCTGTCGTCCTAATCCGCAAGGCAAGGCCCGGTTTCAAGATGGGGGGCGCACAGCGCACGCTTACGGCCGCTCACGCAGCGAGGCAAAAAGCGTGAGCGGAGTGGAGCCTATGACCTCGACGTCGGCCTCCGTACCCACGAGCCGCGCCGGACCATCGAAGACGACGATGCGGTTGCAGGGGGTGCGACCTCTCAATTGCGGATTGCCCGCCGCGGCGGGTGAACTCCTTGCGGATTGCGGATTGGAGGCCGCGAAACAGGGGTCTGACCCCTTATCCGTTGAGGGGTCTGACCCCTTTTTCGCATGCGGCCGCGGCGCAAGTTCTTCAACGAACACGCGGACCGTGCGGCCGACGAACTTACGGTTCTCCTCGCCGGTGATCTCCTCGACGAGTGCCAAGAGGGCGTTGTTGCGGCGGCGTTTCTCGGCGTCGGGCACGTCGTCGGCCAGGCGCCTGGCGGCGGCCGTGCCCGGCCGGGGGGAGTACTTGAACACGAAGGCCCCCGAGAATCGCGCCCGGCGAACGAGTTGGCACGTGGCCTCAAAGTCGGCCTCGCTCTCGCCGGAGAAGCCCACGATGAAGTCGCTAGCCACGGCCAAGCCCGGCCGCATGGCCCGGACCATCGCCACGCGGTCTAGATACTCCGCCACCGTGTAGCCGCGATTCATCCGCTCGAGGACCGCATCGGAGCCCGCCTGGGCCGGCATGTGCAGGTACGGAATGACCGCTGGCACGTCGCGGAACACGCGAGCGAGGCGCTCGGTCATGGCCGCCGGATGGCTGGTGATGAACGCGAGCCGCGCCAGGCCCGGCGTCTCGGCGACCTTTTCAAGGAGGTCCGCCAGGCCCCACCGCCGGCCGCCTTCCTGGGCGTCGTACTTGTTGACGGCCTGCCCCAGGAGCGTGATCTGCCGGGCGCCCTGCCCCACGAGCCGCCGCACCTCTTCGAGGATGACCGACGGGGGCCGGCTGCGCTCCGGCCCGCGGACGAACGGCACCACGCAGTACGAACAGAAGTTGTCGCACCCGCGTATGGCCACAACGTACGCCTGGCCGGGCGAACTGCCGCAGAGCGGGCGGCGGACCTCGGCGTCGTCGAGCGCGGCGTCGGAGGCGGCGAAGGCCGCAGAGGCAGCCTCCTCCCCTCTCCCCACCGAGGGAGAGGGGGCGGGGGTGAGGGGGCCGCCGCTGGGGGTCTCCAGCGTTGGCCCGGGCACTGTGGCACGGCTGGCTTGTCCAGCCGTGGTGTCAAGTCCGCAAGGCTCGCCACGGCTGGGCAAGCCAGCCGTGCCACATGTGTCGTTTGGGGGTGAGGTGACTTTGCCGCGCGGCGGGTCAAGGGCGTCCACCTTGCGGCCGGAGCGGGCCTCGGCGATCAGGGCGGGAAGTTCCGCCAGCCGGCCCGGGGCGCACACAAGGTCGATGACCGGGGCACGCTTGCGGACGGCGGGGCCGTGCTCTTGTGCCATGCAACCCAGGAGGCCGACGACGAGGCGCGGCTCGCGGCGTTTGCGGGCGGCGAGTTTGCCGATGTTCGAGAAGACGCGGTTCTCCGCGTGGTCGCGGACCGAGCAGGTGACGAACAGCAGCACGTCGGCCGCCTGCGGATCGGCCACCAGTTCGGCGCCGCTCGTGCGCAGGACCTCGGCCACCAACTCGGCGTCAAGTTGGTTCATCTGGCAACCGTAGGTCGTGATGTGGACGCGCGGATTGTCCATGAGCACCGATGATTATAGAAAGGCCGTCATGCGGCAACAAGCCGGCGAACGGCGTCGGGGGTAGTGCCTTGAGGCGGGTGGCATGGTCACGCCGTTGCGTGACCGTGCGGCAGTGATGGGCCAGACGCCAGATGGAAGACGCATCATTTTGCGGCGGGCGCGGGCTGCGGCGCGGCCGTCGTCGCGGCCGACGGCGCCGGAAGCACCTGCCGCAGTTCGCTGAACCGTTTCTGAATGAGCGGGTCCTTGCCCCCGAGGCGGTCCGGCCGGACGATGATCTCCATTTTGTACAGATCGTCGGCCAATCTCTGAAGGTCCTCGGGTTTCTGGCCCAGTTGGCCGACACGATACGCACAATAGAAGACGTGGTAGCGGCGGTCCCACAGGGCGTTGGCGTCGATGTTGCGTCCCTCGCCTTCGACGATTTCTTTCAGGACGTTCCAGATTTCCATTGCGGCCTCATAGCCTTCCTTGGCCGCCTTGAAATCTTTCGTGCCCGCGGCCTCGGCATCTTGGCGTGCCTTCTCTGCCAACCCCTCGTAGGCGCGGGCCAAGCCGTAGACGCAGTCGAACTTCATCGGTTCGCCCTTCTTTGGCTTCACGGCATTCGGGCCGCCGATCTCATGGTATATTTGCCGCGCGGCTTCAAAGTTGCCGACCGCCAGATACAGTTCCGCGGTGTCGTAGCGGACATTTTCGATCTGGGCGGCCTTGTCGGCGCCGGCATTCGTTTCGAGCCAGAGGGCCAACCGGCCGCCGATGTCCTTGGCCTGCTCGACGTTGCGGGCTGCGATTTCCAGGGACTCCTTGTCGCCGCGCCTGACGCGATCGCGGACATCGTCGGTGACGGCCTTGAAAAGTCCCCGCAGGACCGGCCCCACTTCGTCCTCTTTCTTGTTCTTCTTGGCCACATCGAGGAACTCACTGAGGACCGCGATGGCCTCGTCGCGTTTGCCGAGTTTCTGGAGGGCGTCGATGCGGAGTTTCAGGATGCGGCCGCGGGCCTCGTCGCTCAGTTCAAACTTCTGCTCGATGGCCGCAAGCACCGGCAACGCATCGCTGGGCAGTTCCACCTCGGGGTACAGGTAGATGTCGGCCGCGTTGACGTAGGCGGTCTCGGCCCAGTTCATCAACTGCTTCTTCTTTTCTTCGGGCAGGCCCTGGACGCCAATGGCGTAGTCGCCGAACAGGACGAGTTCCTGGGCGAGGGCTCGCGCGCGGCTGACGATGAAGCCCTTGTCGCGGCTGGTGATGACCTGTTCGCGGAACTGTTCCAGGTGGCAGAGCGCGACCCAGTACTTGGCGTCGGGCGCGTGCTCGGCCCCCGGCTGGACGGCCGCGAACGCGTTGGCGGCGTCGGCGAACTTCTTGCCGCGGAAAAGGACCATGGCGTAGAAGTACTGCTGGTCCAGGTCCTCCTTCAGGTACTTCGACGCGAACCACTTGAGGACATCTTCGTACGCCTGGCGGGTTGCCTCGCCGGCGTCGCGCTCGTAGACCTCGCCGAAGCAACTGACGGCCAGGCGGGCGGACGCCAAGGCGTACTGGAAGTTCGGGAACTCGTCGGGCACTTTCCGGAAGAGCGCCCCCGCCTCGGCCTTTCGGCCGACCTGGAGCAGGCACGCCGCCTGGCTGTAGAGGGCGGTGGGGTAGTTCTTCTCCTGCGCCCCCACTTTCTCGGCATACGCCTGGAATATGTTCAGGGCCTCCTCGAAGTCCTTGGCGTCCTTGGTCTTCTGGGCCTTATCGAGGGCGTCGTTGGCCTTGATCCATATCTGGAGGGGGTCCAGATCGGTCAGTTTGGTGGTCTGGCTGGTGCCCAGGAGGCCGTCCATGACCCACTGGACGACAATAGGCCACGGGTTCGGCTTCGCGTACATTTGGTTGAGGATATTGCGGCCGTCCTGCTCCATCCCCTTGTTGTTTTTTTGCTTGCCCTCCAGGATAAGGCTTTCGGCCTTCACCAGGGGCAGCGCGGCGCCAAGGGGCTCGGCATCGAGTTGATCGCCCCAGTTTTTAACGGCGGCGTCGACTGCCTCGCGGGCCGGGGCGAAGTCGCCCTTGCGGACCAGCGTGAGCGCCCGCTCGTAGAGAAGGCGGATGCGGAGGCTCTGGGCGGCCGCCGCCGCGGCCGCCGCCGTGGCCGACGCGGCGCCGCCCTTCGGTTGCGGAGCCTTGAGGGCGGCCTCCGCCAGGCGCTCGGCCTGGGCCAGCGACTCCAGGGCCTCATCGAACCTCCCGAGTTCGCGATAGGACAGGCCGATAACGAGGTACCCGTACCACTTGGCCGAGGTCTTGTCGGACGTTCGCGGACCCGCGTATTCCTGGAATGCGGTGATGGCGTCGTTCAGAAGGTCCTGGCGAGAGCGCTGCTTCGGGGCGGGCTTGAAGTCCACCGGAAGGGCCCAGCCGAGATAATAGATGACCCATGCCTCTTTGTACTTGGCTTCGCGCTGCATCTGTCTAAGGTTCCGCTCGACGCCGGTGTTGGTAAACTTGTTGCGATCGATCATCGACATGCGACTGATCTCGGAGAGCCAGGCGGTGGCCTCCTCGGTGATCGCCTTGTACTGAGCCATGCAGGCATGCAAGAGGTCGATGACCCGCGAGCGGTTACCGCCGCGGCGGTCGGTCACTTCCAGGAGGTCCAGGTCCGTCTTCATCGACTTCTCGAAGACGAAGGTCGCCAGGTCCAGCCGCTGCTTGAGCAACTGGAGGCGCAGGCGCTCTCGCTCATCCTGCTTCTGGCTGAGCGGGATGGCGGCGATGGCCTTGGCCGTCTCGTCGATGGCCGCCTCGTAAAGCACGCGGGCCTTATTGAAGGACTCTTCGCGCTGGCCGATGTTGCGGTTCTTCAGGGCGGCCTGGACCTCGATGGCGGCCATCGCGGCCTTGTCGCCGCTTGCTGCTGCGCCGCCCGGCGCGGAAGCCGGAGTTCCAGGAATCCCGCCGTTTGCAGTGCCGCCCACCCTCTTGAGATACTCTTTCTGAAGCGCCGTGAGGCCTCGCTGCTGGAGGCCCTTCATGAACGCATCGTCCGCGCCCGTCTGGGCAGAGGCGGCCCCGCCCAACGCCGCAAGCACGACCGCGATTGCTAAAACCGACACTGGCTGGGTCATTCGCATCTAGGCCCTCACTACCGCCGCATTCGACTTGGATGAGCACCCCGCCACTTCCGCGGCAGGCCCAAAACGCCTCGCACGCCTGCCCTTGCCCCCCGCTGCTCCCACCCCGTTGGGCCGCACACACTACTGGTACGGCACGGCGAACTGGATATTGGTGTATCGCGCGGCCACGGCCGCATCGAAGGCCCGCACCACCCATTTGTGGCGACAGGCCATCGTTGGCGCGATGAGAATCGGCGTCGTGGCGGCAAGGCCCGCGGCGCGTTTCTCCTCCAGGGCCGCCCTCAGGGCGTCGAAGTTCGAGCCGAGGTTCTGGGTCTCGTTGAACGTGATGGAACAGAACTCGTTCTTGGCGCCGTCGACGTACTGACCGTCCTGGCTGACGTCGAACAACTCGACCTTAATCCGCTGTTCGGTTATCTGCGGCTTGCCGGCCACCGGGCCGGAACTCTTGGGCAGGTTTGTCGTCAGGTACCCTTCCGACATGTCGAACGACGGCGTCAGGATGAAGAAGATCAGCAGGTTGAAGGTGACGTCAATCATGGGCGTCATGGGCGGCTGCATCTTCGCGGAATCCGGCGCTTTCTTGATCCTCATAACCTGCTCCTTGCTTCCACCGGCGCCGCGGCGGCGCGGGCCTGGTATGACGGCCAACCGCGTCTACTTCTTGGCCGCATCTTCCTTCTGTTCGATTGCAGCCGTGATCCACCACCCCTCGATTTGCGCTCTTCCGGTCGCCAGCATGACGCGCGCAACATCTTCGTAGGGCACCTCGGCGTCGGCCCGCAGGATGACGTTCATCTGCTGCCCCTCGGCCGACTCTTTGAGGCCTTTCAGGTGGTCCGTGAGTTCATCCAACTGCATGACCTTCCCGAAGACGATGACTTCGCCGGCGCCGTCGCGATTCACGACGTTGATGACCACGTTGCGAAAACTCGTGTAGTCCTTGGTGGTCGCCGTGGACGACGGGGGCAGGACCACGGTCTCAACCTCCAACTTCACGAATTGGCTCGTGAGGATGAAGAAGATCAGGAGGTTGAAGACCATGTCGATCATCGGCGTCATGTTGACGCTGACGACCCCGGTACTCAATGGCTTTTCGATC
>JAPLMO010000270.1 GCA_026386995.1 Planctomycetota bacterium
GTCCTACGAGTTACCCAGGGACTCTTCGGCCGCGGCCCCCCGCCGCCCCGCCGCTGATCACCCCTGGCGCCAAGGCTTCGAAAAGAGGACAGTTCTACTTTGCGGAAAACCGGACGTTTCTACTTTGCGTTGACATTTCGGGCGCAGTTGCTTGACAGCCTCGCACCGGGCGACTACCTTCTACGTCATGAAACGCATCCTTGTCAGCCCACTCTCCTGGGGCCTTGGGCACGCGACGCGCGACCTGCCGATCATCCGCGACTTTCTGGCGCGCGGCCACCACGTGACGGTGGCGGCCGAGGGCCGGGCTCTGACGCTGCTGAAGCAGGAATCGCCGCAGTGCGATTTCGTGGAACTGAAGGACTATCCGCCGCCCTACTCCGCCTCGCGGTTTTTCGTACCGAAGTTCCTGGCTATGGCGCCGACGATGCTCAGGGCCATCGCCCGCGAAGCCCGCAACGTCAAGGCACTGCTGCGGGAGCGGACGTTCGACCTCATCCTGAGCGACAACCGGTTCAACGTCCGCTCGCCGCGGATCCCGAGTTTCGTGATCTCCCACCAGTTGCGTTTCATGACGCCGCCCGGAACGGCTTGGCTTGAGCCCGTTACGGAATACTTCAACTACCGGTACCTGAAGCCGTTCGACGGAATCATCGTTCCGGACATGGGTGACGAGCAGGCCAACCTGACCGGCCGCCTGGCCCACCAGGCGCGGTGGCTGGCACGGACCGGGAAGGTCTACTATGCGGGCATCCTCTCAAGCGCCTCGCGGGTCGATACCGCCGAAGATGTAGACGTATTTATCTCCATCTCCGGGCCGGAACCGCAGCGCACCGAACTGGAACGGATTATCCTGGAGCATATTCCAGACGTGGACGGCGGGCGAGTGGTCATCACCCTAGGTCAGCCCGAGATCAAGGAAGTGCGGCAACTCACCGACCGCGTCACGGTCCACGGATACCTGGACCGCGCAGGCCAGCAGGAGATGCTGAATCGCGCCAAACTGGTCGTCTGCCGCAGCGGCTACACGACCATCATGGAACTGGCCGAACTGGGCAAGAAGGCCCTCCTGATTCCCACGCCGGGCCAGACCGAGCAGGAATATCTCGGCCGCTTCTATGCCGAGCGCGGCTACTTCCACTCTGTCAGCCAGTACAGCCTGGACCTCGCGCGCGACCTGGAGGCGGCGAGGAAGACCGGCGGCGCGCCGTTCTCGAGCAACACGAAGGCCAACGTCGAGCGGCTGTACTGCGAGTTGTTTGCGCCGATACTTAGGTGACTTTCGTCATGCGGCCCAAGGCCGACCTCAAGGCGGGGGGGGCGATCGGGGAGTCGAGCATGTCACAACGCAATCGCGACAAGAGAAAGAAGAAGAAACTCCAGGCTGCTCGGCGCAGGACTGCGAGAGCGAACTTGCTACAACGGGTCGGAAAGACCTTGCCCGAAATGGGGGACGTCATCATCGGCGCGGTGGGCGGCATAAAGATGTCTGTGGTATTGGCTGAGTTCGTAAAACCGTACCGCGACGACGCCGAGACGTTCCAGTCCTACAAGACGTTGCTGCAACTGGGGGCCTGTATCTGGAACGCGACCCTCCTTCCGGCGGATAAACAAACCTCCGCTATTGACCAATTGATGGATTTGGTGCCTCCGGCCGGGCAGGAAGCCGGACAGCAGGTGATCTATGGGATGCTACGACGCAAACAGGAGTTCTTCTCACAGAACCGGCGAGCGATCATTGACTTCGAATTGACAGATACCGGTGCGGATTGGCATCTTGACGTAATGTCTTCGTTCGAACCAGCGAGTCCCGCTTCGGGAACGCCTCCCCCTGCCGGCGCCTGATTCGCCGCCGTCGCCCGTGCGGCACGCCGTAGCACGGGCTGCGCCGGGGGTGCTGGGCTGACCATCATACCCCGAAGATCCGCTTCGGATTGTCCCTCAGGAGCAACCTCGCGGTTTCCAGCGCCTGCGTCTCGCTCATGCGGCCGGTCTCGACGAACTCGCGCGCCAGGACCCGCGCCAGGCACCGGCGGTACATGTTGAACTTCGGCAGGCCGAACTCCACCTTGTACATGTCGCTGTAGTAGCCAATCAGTTTCACCTTCGGCACGGCCTCAAGCCGCGCCCGCAGGTCGGGCTCGATGTGGGCCGGAACGTTTGTGTACCACCAATGCCCCGACGGCTTCACGTTCGGGAATATCCACGCGAACGTCGCCAGTTCGTGCGACCATGTCGGCGACAGAACCGACACCGCAAAATCGACGTCCGGGTAGCGGCGGAAGAGGTCCGCGTAGGCCTCAAGGCTTCCGTGCTTCGACAGCAGGTCTCGCCCGCCGCTCACGCCGGCCGGGTAGACGTTGCGGATGACGCCGATCATGAGTTGGAAGGGTTTGCGGAACTGGCGACACATGCATGCGATGGCGTCGAAAACCGACATCGCCAGCGCATGGGAGTCCTCCGGACGGTCACGGCCCTTGAGTGCCCGCGCGAGGGCCTTGTCGGCCGCCGCCTCATCGGGCGCGTGCGGCTCAAAATCGGGCGGCAGGCTGATGGCTGCCGATCCCGCGCCGTGCTGCACAAAGTATCGCATGAGCCACTGCACTGCGTCGCGCATGGCGCCGGTCGAGGTGATCTCGACGCCCGTCTTGGCCGCCAAGCGGCGCCGCACCTCAGGGGCGGCCAGGTTAAACACCAGGTCGTCCGTCCTGAGGCACGGGACGAACACGCTGCGGTCCACGCCCGCGAGGTCGTCGTCGAAGGAGTTCGTCAGGAAGACCTTTTCGAGATTGGCCTTGGCGAGGACGGCCCGGTAGCGGCCCTCCTGGCGTGCGGCGTCGGCCACCAGTTGTGCCAGTTCGTGCCAGTTTTGGGCGGTCAGCCGCTCGGCCCGAAAGGCGAACAGTTGCCGCGCGGCTTCCATGAGCCAACTGTACTGGACGGTGTTGCTGATCGTCTCAAGGCGCAGGACCATTTCGGCGATGCGGTCGCTCTCGCTACGGCGCGGATCGACCGCTTCGGCGGGCATGCCGGCCGAGTGGGCCAGTTCCGTGTAATAGTGATACCCGAGCAAGTCCCACAACGACTGCGCGTGCGGGGACTCCGGCGGCACGTGGCTGTGGCAGTCGATCGCCCGAATAGCGAGAATGCCGTCCAGGAGCCGTGTTTCAAGTTCGCTCATGCCGCTCCCTCCTCCGGCAGGCCCTTGCCGCCTGCAGTGACCGAAAACCGCCCATTCCCCGCCCCGTAGGCCCGGGGACCGCCATTATAGGCCGCTTCCACGGGGCTGCAACCATCCGCAATAATTTTTGCCGCCAACTCGCATTTACCCAAAAAGCGCGTATAATACATTGTGTACGGGAGGAGGAATTATGCCCTCGCACGAACACGTGAAGGTCAATTGGGGCCATTGGGAGTCGGTGTCCTGGTTATCGCGGCCCCTGCCCAAGAGGGTCATGGGACGCTTTGCGCAGGACCAGGCTTCTTTCGACATTCGTTTTCTTGAGGACCTCCTGGTCCGCATGGGTGACGACAGCGAACTCCTCTCGCAACTCGGCTACCTTTACACGCAATGCGGCAGGTACCGCGATGGCCTGGCGGTAGACCGCCGGCTGGTGGCACTGCGGCCGCGCGATTCCATCGCCTTCTATAACCTCGCGTGCTCTCATTCACGCCTTAAGCAGTCGACGCGCGCGTTTTCCGCCCTTCGGCGCGCCATCGAACTCGGATACCGAGACGTGGAGCACATGCAGATCGACCCCGACCTGGAGAACGTCCGCAAGGACCCCCGGTGGCAGGACGTGCTGGGCGTCATGCGGCTGTAGGCCGGCGCGGACGAGGGGCCCCCGCACTCATTTCTTCCCGTAATGTTCGCGCCAGATGATGTCCTGAAGCGGCTTCCGGTCTGCCTGTGGCGTGTCCTGCGGCGCCTTGCCCACGGGCAGGAGGATCACAAACTTCTTCTCGGGCGGGATGCCCAGGAGTTTCTTCGCAAAGTCTTCCTGCTTTAGCAGGGTCCCTTCGACCCAGACCGACGCATAACCGAGGGCCTGAATCGCCAGGAGCATGTTCTCGGCCGCCGCCGAGGCGTCCTCCAGCCACCAGCGCGATACGGCCGGGTCGGCCACGATTCCGATGGCCGCCGAAGCCGTCGCGACGCACGCTTGCACCTTCTCGAGGGCCTTGAGCGTGTCCTTCTGCCGGATGAGGATGAATTGGAGCGGCTGGCGGTTGCCGCCCGACGGCGCCCGGCGGCCCGCATCCGCGATCTTCAAGAGGTCTTCTTCCGGGATCTCCACCGAAACATACGCGCGAACGCTCGCTCGTTTCTCGATCGCTTCGAACAAGTCCATGGCCGTTCCTTCCCTGCTTTGATAGCATCCATCATAAGGCCCGCCGCCGGGGTCCGGCAACCGAATTGCGGGCCCTTGCGGGCGGGTCTCTTACGGTCTACGATACTGGCGTGACTAAACGAACCGCGTTTTTCGCCGCCGTCTTTCTGTTCGGAGCATACGCCCTGTGTGCCCAGGCCGTGCTCCTCAGGGAAGCGCAAGTCATTCTGTTCGGCTCGGAACTCTCCTGGGGGCTGGTGCTGGCGTTCTGGCTTGCGGGGGTCGCCGTCGGTGCGCGGCTGGGCGGCCGACTGGCCAAGCGGGCGTGGCCCGCGTTTGCGGGGGCAGCCGTGGCCCTACCGCTGGTCCTGGTGGTGGCGGTCGCCTTGCTGCGGACGGCCCGCTTGCTGCTGGGGGTCGGGCCGGGCGAGTACGTCGGCCCGGGCGAGATGACGCTCATCACCCTGGCCTCCACCCTGCCCGTCAGCCTGTGGGTCGGCTTGTCGTTTCCCGCGGCGAGCGCCCTGGCGGCCGATGAGCGCAAGCCCCCGTCCGCGCGGGCACGCGCGGTCGGCCTGGTGTACCTTGTCGAGTCGGCCGGCGGCCTTCTAGGCGGCATCCTGTTCTCGTTTGTTCTCGTCGAACGGGTCGATGCCATCACGCTGGCCTTTGCCGGCGGG
Source organism: Planctomycetota bacterium (assembly GCA_026386995.1). The sequence goes on from JAPLMO010000270.1 coordinate 5,012, forward strand.
GCGATGCTGACGGCGGCCGTCGCCGTCGCCGCAATCCGTGCAGGTCAGGCCGGACCGGCCAAGTTTCTTCCGGCGGCCTGTGCCGCGCTCTCGGTGTTCTTCGTCGTCTCGGGCAAGGCTGGTGTGTTCAACGACTCGTCCACACGGCTGCGGTGGCAGAGTTTCGCCGTCGGCCTGGACCTCGTCGAGAGCAAGGACTCGCGGTACCACAACCTCGCCGTAGGACGCCTGGGGGACCAGTTCAGCCTGTACGCCAACGGCGTCGTGGCCGCGACGTGGCCGAACCACACGGACCTTGCCGTGGAGGCCAACCTGGCCGCGTGCGAGGCCGTGCGCCGCAATCGCATCCTCGTCCTCGGCGGCGGCGCCGAGGGGCTCCTGAAGGAACTCCTGCGCTACAAGCCCGAGACGCTCGACTACGTCACGCTCGACCCGCAACTTGCGGCCGTCATCGGGCCGTACCTGGCCGATGCCGACCGCCTGGCCCTTGCCGGTCTGGGCGAGCACGTGCACTTCGAGGACATCCGCCGCTTCGTCAACCACGCGGCCGCGGCACGCGAGAACCCGTACGACTTCATCTTCCTTGCGGCCGCGGAGCCGGCGTCCACGCTTGAAGCGCGGCTGTACACCGAAGAGTTCTTCCGCGAACTCGCATCCATCCTCAGCCCCGACGGCGTGCTGGCCTTCGCCCTTCACGGGTCGGTCGGATACTGGGGACCGGAGCCCACGGCTTACGTCGCCAGCATCGTCCAGCCGCTCCAGCGCGTGTTTCCCGACACGCTCCTGACGTTCGGCTACCCCACGCGCTGCTTTGCCGCCAAACGCAAGGGCGTGCTGACCGATTCGGGCGCGGAACTTGCGCGCCGTTACGAGGCGGCCGGCGTACAGTCGCCGCACTTCGACCCGCTCTGGTTCAAGGGCGGCTCCGACCTGCTGGACACCGAGAAACGGGCGGCCCTGACCGAGGCCCTCGCCAAGGGTGCAGGCGCGATACCCAACACCGACGACCGCCCCTCCGCCGCCATGTACCACATGCGGTTCTGGCTCCAGACGGGGGCCTCCAGCCACGCATGCACCGAGGGCCCGGCACGTCAGCGGTCGGACGTGCTCGGCTTTCTCCTCGGCCTGCGGCTGGAGTGGGTGCTCATGGCCGCCGTGGCCGCGACGGCCCTGGCTGCCGGGGCGGGGCTTGTACGCGGGCGGGCGGGCCTTGCCCGTGCGGCAATCACCTGGTCGGTCGCCACAACGGGCTTTGCCACCATGGCGCTGGAGATCGTACTGCTCAATACGTTCCAGACGCTGTACGGATACGTGTACGGCCAGGTGGGCCTCGTGATCGGCGTGTTCATGTTCGGCCTGGTGCTCGGAAGTTGGGCGATGAACCGCCGCCTCATGCGCAGCGAGCAAGCGGGGGCGGATGGCGTTGAAGGCGCAATCGCCACCCACGAAGCCGCGCGGCGGGTCTCCGGACTCGCCGCGCTAGACGCCGACGACGTGCGCGGCGGGTACGGAGACCCGCCGCGCACTGGTTCTGCCCCCGGCCTGCACACAATGTTGGGGCTGGACGTTGCCATCGCGCTCTTTGCTGCCGCGCTCATGCTGGGCCTGGGGGCGTTGCGAGGCGTGGAGGCCGACTGGGTAATCCAGACGACGACTTACGCCCTCGTGGCCGTGGCGGGAGTGCTGGGCGGAATGGTGTTTCCCCTGGCCTCGGTGCTCGTGATCGAGGCCCGCGGCTCCACCGGCCGCGCGGCAGCGGCGGTCGATGCGGCGGACAATTTCGGCGCATGCCTGGGAGCGTTCATCACGGGCGTGTTGCTGGTTCCCATCCTCGGCATCGGCGGCGCATGCCTGGCCGTGGCGGGCGTCAAGGTGCTGAGCGGCTGCCTGCTTGCGGCAGCCGGTCGGCCATAGGCGCCCTGCGCGCCATATTCAACCCCCGGTGAATCGCCGACACTTATTTAGCCCCCCGTGAATACACGGGGGGCCGAACGTTCGCAGGTGCCGCGCCGCGCGGCCCCCGGTGTATTCACCGGGGGCTAAATATGGCGGAGGGCCTGCTCTTGCGACCAGACCCCGGCAATCTTGCGGCCGCACGAGGCGCATGCGCCGCCCCTCAGGCCCGCGGCATCCACGTTGTAGCCCACCCGCTTGATGACGACCTTGCCGCAACCGGTGCAGTACGTGCTTTCGCCCGCGTGGAACGGCACGTTGCCCACGTACACGTACCGCAGGCCCGCGTCCATCGACACTTTGCGCGCGCGGTCAAGCGTCTCGACGGGCGTACTCGGCAGGTTCTTGACGCGGTACATCGGGTGGAACCGCGAGAAGTGCACCGGTACGTCGGGCCCCATCTGCCGGACGATCCACTTGGCCATCGCGCCGATTTCATCGGCCGAATCGTTGAGGGTCGGTATCACGAGCACCACGATCTCGGTGTGGATGCCGATGTCGTGCAACACTTCCAGCGTCGAGAGGACGGGCGCCAACTTCGCTGCGCACTGCTCGGCGTAAAACTTCTCGGTGAATGCCTTCAGGTCGACCTTGACGGCCGTCAGGTGCCGGCAGAGGTCGCGCAGGGCCGGCTCGCGGATGTAGCCGTTGGAGATCATCGCGCTGCCAACCCCCTGGCCGCGCGCGGCGGCTGAGGCGTCGAGCACGTACTCCGAGAAAACCACCGGCTCGGTGTACGTGTAGGCGATGGTCCGGCACTGGCGCGTCTGGGCCATGCGGGCGAGGTTCTCGGGCGGCACGAGGAGGCTGTCGATCTGCTCGGGGCGGTACTGGCTGACGTTCCAGTTCTGGCAGAACTTGCACTCCATGTTGCAGCCGGGCGTGGCGACGCTCAGGGCCGTCGTCCCCGGCAGGTAGTGGAACAGCGGCTTTTTCTCGATCGGGTCGATGTTGAGGCTGCACAGCGTGCCGTAGACGAGGGTCTTGTAGTCGCCGCCTCGGTTCTCGCGGACGCCGCAGTAGCCGCGCTCAACGTCGGCCACCGTGCATTCGCGCGGACAGAGTTGGCACTTGACGGCCTTGTCGGGCAGACGCTCGAACCACCTGGCATCGCGGACGGCGACGCGGGCGTGGGAATCGTCGGCCTCGGCGGCACTCGCCTGCCGCGTCAGAAAACGCGATGCGCAGGCCGCGCAGGCGCCGGTGGCCGCCGCTTGGAGAAACGCGCGGCGTGAGGTGCGGGAATGCCCTTGACCCTCGCCGCCGTAGCGCGGGGGTTTATCCCCCGCGTCGCCCACACGCGGGGCACAAGGCCCCGCGCTACGGTCGGCGGATTTGTCGCAAGCACTCATATTTCGTTCCACGGCTTGCCGATGCTCACCACTTCGATGCTAGCCAGGTCCGCCGTCCCCAGGCCGCGCGCCTGGGCGCTGGCAAGGTACCGGACCGGCCGCTTCTCGGCCTCCAGGGGCTTGAGGCCCGCGGCGGCACGTTTCCGCTCCAGGATATCCAGGCCGATGCGGTCCAGCGCCACCGGGTCCGTGCTGACCAGGAGGCCGCCGTAAGGCCACTGCCACTGGGGCCGATGCGGAGGCCCGCCGTTGTACTGGGGCCGCAGGGCATCGCACACGACCAGTCGCAGCCGGTCGCGGATGAGCGGGCTGGCGCAAACGTCCGCCACAAACGGGTCGCAGCCGTTCTCGTGGTACTTGTTCGGATTGTGGATCGCCCCGAAGAAGTTTTTCAGGGCGCATGAGAGGCCGGCGATGTTGTGGTCCTTCAGAACGCAGGCGCTCACGAGGGCGGTCGTCTCATCGGTGACAATGCGGCTGTAGTTGCTGCCGATCTCGCCGCTCGTGATGATTTCGGACCCGTAGCCGGCGTTGCCGCGGCTGCCGAGGGCGTCTGTGCCGAAGCAGCGGGGCCCCTTGCCGGAGGCACTGCGCAAGTCGTAGCCCGCCTTGTCAAGTTCGACGCTCGTGCGGTCCCAGATAATCACTTGCTGCGGCGCCAGGCCGATGGCGCTGAGGCCAGCCGCCGCAGCCAGGGCCACGGCCGGCCGCGTGACGTAGCCCAGGCAGTTGACCTTGATGCCTACGCGGTCGGCGGGCTTGAACCAGCGTGCCCAGCCGTCGGCCGCCTTGGCATCGCCGGAGAGGGCCTTGACGGCTTCGTCGAGCAGTTCGCGGACACGTTCGGGCGCGGGCCCCTGCCCTTTGGCGGCCAGCGATTCGTGGCGAATGACGACGACGCACGACTTGCCCGACGCTGTAGCAACAGATACCGCGCGGCGGGTCTACGTACCCGCCGCGTCAGATATTGCCGACGTGCGCGGCGGGTACGGAGACCCGCCGCGCAGAGATTCAGAGGGCTCGCCGCGCAGGGGCGTTGGCAACGCGGCCATGAGGCCCGCGCCTGCAACCGCCGCCGCCCCTGCCAGAAACCGCCTGCGCGTTACCCCTCCGGCAGCCATCATTTTCCGGCCGCCTCATGCTCGCCGAAGACCTGGGCGCTGAACGAGTAGAATTCCGTCTTCGGGTCCTTCAAGGCGCTCTCGGGCAACCCGGCCTTCTGGCAGAGGTTAAGGAGGTACTGCTCGCGGTTCCAGCCCTGCTCGCCTGGCACCTGTGGCAGGAAAAGGCCCTGATTGCGGCCGAGGCCCATCATCAGGCCGTCGCGCCCGATAACGATGGTCGTGAGGTCGGTCAGGCGGCGCATCGGGCTGAGGACCGAGATTTCAATCGAGAGCGCCGGCACTTCCTTCAGCGTGATGCGGTTGCCCGTGAACCGCGGGTCCAGGCACGAGTTGCACGCGTTGTTGATGATCGACTCGTACAGGGGCTCCACGGCGACGACGTGGCCGATGCAGCCGCGCAGTTCCTCGCGGTTCTTCAGGGTCACAAACGCGGCGCCGGCAGTCTTGAGGGCGGCCGTCAGTTCGTACTTCGCCGGGTCGGCCTTCAGGTGATCGCCGGTCTTCATGTAGTGCGCTACGGTGTCGCGCGCCAGGCGCAGCAACGTGGCCTGCTCCTGTTTCGTGAGGCCCTCGCCCGCCCGCCAGATCGCGACGGCCGCGTACGTGACGGAGTTCGTCCAGTCGCCCGTGATCTGACCGCTCGTGTCATAGGCCACCCGTGTGCCGCGCACGTCGCCCCACGGCTCGAGGATCTTCAGCAGCACTCCGATGCCGGCGCGGCCGCAGATGGTGTCCTGGGTCTGCTTGAGATAGGCGTCCCAGCCCGGGACGTCGACTTCCAGGATCTCGCGCACCGCCAGATCGTTGAGCCTCTGGAGGGTTTCCGGCGCGCGGTCGCGGAACGGCACGTAGCCGTAATTGGGCCCGTAATGCGTGAAATCGCTGCTGACGACGATGAGCGTGGAGTCGTCCACGAGCGGCCGGATCGCATCGGCCAGCATCGCCCGCTGGTCGGGCGCCATGTCGCCCACGAGCACGTCGAGCAACTTGAACTGGCCGAGGGCACGCTGAAGGAACGGCAACTGGTTCTCGTCGGAGTGCTCCGTCCGGTGGGCGTCCGTCAACTCCTTAACGACGGGGCACTTCATGAGCGCGTCGCGGGCTTCCACGTCGACCGGGATCTTCCCGAGCGGCGTCTCGTACGCATCCACCCTGAGGACGCTCGCCCCGCGGAGCGGGTACTGGTGGCTCATGCCCAGGAGGATCACCCGCTTGTATGTGCGGCCCTTGATGGTGGCATAGGCCTTCCCCGCCACGCTGCCGGAGAACTCATAGCCGGCGTGAGGGACGATCAGGGCCACGGGCGGCCTGTCGACCGACGGCGGCTGGGCCGAAAGATACGAATCGACCAGGCGGCCGAGTTTCTCGGGGTCGGCGGGGAACCAGCGACCCACCCCCGCACAAGAATGGACGATGCCGGTCGCGCCTGTGGCCTCCGCACTCGAAGGCGCGGCCGAGGTTGTCTGAAGCGTGGGCGTGGCGGCCTCCGGCTTTTGAGCCGCGGCAGGCGCGCTCTCGACTTTCGCGGGGGGCGGCGACTCGGCTTGCCCGCATGCCCCGACCAGCACCAGAGAGGCGAAAACCGCTGCAAGCAAGGGCCATCGGTACGACAATCCGCGGCGAGTGATCATGGCAGACCTCCGGCGAGGGGTTGGCACGTCATTTAACACCGATTCGACGTATTGATTGTAACGCCGCCCGAAACGCAAGGCAACCGGCGCTTGCAGTCTGTCAACTTTGATCATGTGGGTGCCACGGCTGCGCTGTTTGCAGCCGTGCTCGCCTGCCCGCGACCACGGCTGCACAAGGCGCAGCCGTGGCACCCACAGATTTAATCGTGACAGGCTACTAGAATTTGCCCCAGTGCAGGACTTCCTGGAGCGGCCGCTTCTTGGGGTTCGGAAGCGGCCCCTCCGGCCAGCCCACCGCCACCAGGGCCACCAGACGCATGACGTCGGGCGCTTCAAGGTACTCAACGACCTTCGGTGCGTACGGTTTCTTATCTCCTGCGACCCAGCAGGCCCCGAGGCCCAACGCGTGGGCGGCAACGAGAATGTTCTGCGTGGCGGCCGAGCCGTCCTCCAGATAGTACTTTGTGTCCTTCGCCAGGACGGCGATGCAGACCGGCGCATCGGCGATGAACGGCCCGTGGTCGGTCATCCCGGCAATCTGTCGAAGCGCGGCCTTATCCGTCACGACGACGAACTCGCACGGCTGCTCGTTCCGGGCCGTGGCCGCCAGGCGTCCCGCGTCGATCACCTTCTCGATGAGGTCCCGCGGCGCCTCGCGGGCGGCGAATTTGCGGCAGGAACGGCGTGTTTGCAGGGCTTCGAGGGCGTCCATGGTCGGCTCCTTTGCTTGTGCTTACGGCGTGAACATCGGCTTTGGCGCAGACTTGCCGGTCGGGTTCACCTTGGGCTTCTGCGAGAGGGTGATCGACTGCTGCTCGACAACGTTAACCCGGCCGGTCGCCGGCTCAAAGGCGATGATCCTTGCGACGATCTCTCCGAATTCCTGGCTGGCCTCGTTCTCCTGCCACAGCCGCGCCCAATCGTCCATTCCGCGATAAAGGCGAATCTCTTCCGGCACGCGCTGGTAGATGAGCCGCTCGCAGATGCCGCGACGGTCGTCCACCCACAGGCGCACGCCGCCGTCAGCGACGAGTTTCTCGACGGCCATGCGCTCATCGCGCGGAACATCGGGGCCGGGCGTTGCGGATGCCGTGGATACCGGGGGCGCCACGGCCGCTCCGGCAGCCGCCGGGGCCGGTTTCTCGCTGAAGACCGCCTGCAGGTCGCTGCTCTCGAGGCGTACCGCCCTTGCCGCCGTGGCCTGCGTCGTGCCGCCGGGAGACGACCGGCCCGTGTGGACCGTTTCGACGGCCCCCTTGAAATAGGCGCGGTCGCTGCTGCCGTCGTAGGCCATGCTTTCGGCCCAGCCCACCTCGGTCCGCGCGTAGCCGACGGGGATCGTGCCTTTCCAGATGCCGTTCATGGCATCGGGCGAGAGCCCCGGGGTTCCCGCCTCGCCCGGCTTCGGCTTCTCGCGTGAGAGGATGCGGAGGCGCCCCGGGCCGCGGATGTACGCCTTGCGGCTCTCGTCGACGTAGGTCAGGTTATCGCCAATCATTTCCATCGTGAAACGGAGCGTTCTGTCGGGGTCCCACTGCTGATCGATGGTGCGGACGTCTTTTTCGGCAAAGAGGCGCACGAGGGCCTTGTTGCGGCCGAAGAGTTGGTCCGTTTCGCCGCCGGACTTCGCGGCGGGGTCCTTGCTCTTGCCGCTCTTGGCCGCCGGAGGCGAGGCCGGGGCAGCCGCGGCCGCCACGGCCAACGCAGGCACGGCTTGGCCCGGCGCGGGCGCCGCGGCGGTATCGGCGGGCTTGTCGGCGAAGTAGATCCACAGACGCTCCGAAGCCAGGCGGCTGGTGCCGGTCGTGGCGGTAACGCCGCCGTCGAACTGGGCGAAATTGCGCTTATCCACAAACAGCATGCTGTTCTTCCACTGGACGAGCAGCGGCTCGGCCGCCTTGCGCTGGCGGCCGCGGAGGTCGGTCGTGGAGGGCATTTCCAGTTCGCCCGCGCCGCGGACGACCGCGGTGCCCTCGGCCTGGTTGAACTCGATCCGCGGCCCGACGACACGCGATGCGCCCCGCCCGGCCCGCGCCGGCCGGCCCTCCAGCATGAGGGTACCCGCCGCCAAGTCGCGCCGCACGTGGTCGCCCTCGGCGTGCAGGTCCTCGCGGTCCACCAGCACGTTGCCGCTCGCCTCGAAGAACTGCGGTTCCACGCCCCCCTTGGCCGCAGGCCCGAACTTCACGAGCAGATCCTCGGCGCGGATCTTGCCGCTCGGGTCGTTGATCTCCACGGCGCCCTTGGCTTTCAACTGATGCGGCTGCGTGTCGCCGGCCGCGTCACGAACAAAAAGCATGTCGAGGTCCTGGCAGGCGATGTCTCCGACCGCCATCTTCGGGGAACTTTTCGCGGCAGGCTCCTGCCCGGCCCCCGGCGTAGCGGCGGCGGGGGCAACGGGAGCGGTTTCGGGCGGCTGGTTCTTGATAAAGACATCGCCGTGACCGACGAGGTGGTCGACCGCCTGGCCGCGCCCCGGCTGCGATTTCGAGAAATCGACCGCCAGTTCTTCGCCCATCATTGTGCTGTCGGCCTGCTTGACGACCGCGTGGCCGCTGAAGGCCGCGCGGCGGATCTCGCCCATTCCGGCCGATGTGTCGGTCGGCAACTGGTAGAATTCCAGGTGCATCCCGCGGGTCCATGCGGCATCGAGCGGCGTCGGCGGTGGGGGGGGCGCCGCCGGGGCGTCGGCCGCCGGTTTTTTCGCCTTGCCGGAGAAACTCATGCCCTGCGTCTGGGCGAACAGGCGGCCCTCGCCCTGGACGTCGGCAGTCGCGTACGGATGGTCAGGCCGGACGAAGCGGTCGAAGTCCAGGCGCCCGCCCGTCAGACGCAGCCGGCCCGGCTGTTCCATCAGCATCGGGGATTCCTTGCCGATGATGCTGCCGGACCCCGTCTTGACGTTGTACTGGACTTCGGACCCAACCACGTGCGTCTGCCCGTCGTCCACCACAACAGGCGAACCGGTCGCATTGACCATGTGCACGGCATCGCCGAGGCGCTTACGCTCCTCGGCTGTGACGGGCGTAATGATGAGCGGGCCGTAGGCCATGACGACAAGCGGCGGCGGGGCGTCGGGACGCAGCACCTTGGCGGCTGCGGCGCCCTCGCGGGCGCGCGAAGCGGAAGGACCCCGCTTGGACTTCGGCGCGGTGCCGGCCGCGCTGTCCGGCGCCGTACCGGCAACATCGGTCAGCGGCGCGACGGGTTTCGGCGCGGCCTGTCCGGGGGGGCCCGACTTGCCCGGACGGTTGTAAAGGGCCAGCCGGTCGCACAGGATTTTCTGCTCTCCCTGTCGGGCATCCACGTCGCCCGCCAAGTCGATGCGCCAGAGGTCGCCACTCTCGCTCTGCGCCTGGGCGGTCGCCGAGGTCGCACCGGCGCCGGCCGGCGCGGGGGCCGCCTTCGGCGCGCCTGGGGCTGCCGCAGCCGCAGCACCGGCCGCCGGGCTCGCCGGCGCGGCGCCGGCCGGGGTGGGCAGCCCGATGGAAACGCGGTCTCCGGTGGCCAGGGTGATCCGGATGTCCTCCAGGAAGGTCATGGTGTTGATGCGGCGGGTCTTGCGATCGATCGCCATCCGCATCTTGCGGGCCGTAAGCATCATGTCGATGGCGGCCATGGTGATGGGGCCGTCGGTCGAAAGTTCGCTGATGTCGCCGCTAAAGTGGAGGTCCTCCATGTCCACGAGGATGTCGTCCGAGCGATCGTCCGGCGTGCCGCGGTCATGGATCATGACGACGTTGCCCCAGAGGACGCCCGACTCGATGTTGGCCAGGTTGGTCATGGGGCCTTTGGTCACAACGGTCGCCTGGTCGGCCAGGAGGGTGATGATTTCACCGGCCTTGGTGAAGAACTGGATCCGAGGGCGCTCGATGTCGGCCGTGGTGGCGCTCTTGTGAACCAGGCGGTCGGCCAGGAACCGCATCTCAAGGCGGCCATCGCGGTCCTTACGCATGAGGTTGATGTTTTCGGACTCGACGTGCTCCATGCTCTGGACCTTCATCCGCTCGACGCCCTTTGGGATGGCGGGCACCGTGCCGTCCGGGAGCGACATGTGGTTGACGTCGAAACTGGCCTCCCAGTCGCGATACACCCAATGGAGGACCGTGAAGACGAAGACCGCCGCCAGCAGCGGCAACACGACGAGCATGATACGCTTAAACGTCACTGGTCACCTTTTGGCGGCCGCCTTAAGGCCGGCAGGTCGGCCGGCAACTGATTCGTGTAGCGATCCAGAATCCGGCCCCAGCGTCCCTGGTACTTCAGGATGAGTTCGATCGTTTCGCGTACGGCCCCCGCCCCTCCCGCGTGCTTCGTCACATAATGGGCGGCCCGCTTGACCTCGTCCGACGCGCCGGCCGTCGCCACGGCAAAGCCGGCCCGCGCCAGCAGCGGCAGGTCGGGCAGATCGTCGCCGATGCAGCAGACGCGGTCCGCCGTCCGGCCGAAACGCTTCAGGACCTTCTCGAAGACCGGTAGTTTATCTTTGGCGCCTTCGTAGACGGCGTCAATGCCAATATCCTTGGCCCGGATGCGGATTGTCCGCGATGCGCGGCCCGAAAGGACTGCCGCCTGGTGGCCGACGCGAAGCCAGTACTTGACGCCCTGGCCGTCCTGAACGTCAAATGCCTTGACGTCGGCGCCGCGCGAATCATAAATGATCCGGCCGTCCGTCAGGACGCCGTCGACGTCGAGGATGAGCAAGTCGATTCTATCGAGCATTTTTCCTGCCTTGGGAGTGCCCCGCGGCTTCCGCCGCGGGCTCGCAACTGTTTTACAGCCCCACGCCGGTGGCCAGGAGGTCCTGCACGTCAACGAGGCCCACGAGACGGCCTTTGCCGTCCACCACGGGCAGTTCCTCGATAAAGTGGCGGTTGATAATCTCGATGGCCTCGGCGGCCGAGTCGGTCACGCGAACAAACTTCGGCTTGCGCGTCATCACCTCCGAAACCGGGCGATGAAGGGCCTCGGACCGCCCCGCCTCGAGCAACCGCCGCAGGTCGGCATCCGTGAAGATCCCCGTCAGACGTCCGCGGGCGTCGACGAGGCACATCGCGCCGCTGCGGCGCCGCATCTTGCGGAGGCTGCCCAGGGCCGCCCCAAGCGTCAGTCTCTCCAGGACAGCGGGCAGGTCCCGGCCGCGGCGCATCAGGGTCTCGACCATCAGGAGTTGCCGGCCCAGGCTGCCGCCTGGGTGGTAAAGCGCGAATTCCTCCCGCGAGAAGCGGCCGTCCCGCTGACGCATCCTCAAAACCGTCAGGGCCAGGGCGTCGCCCAGGGCCAGCATGGCGGTGGTCGTGGCGGTGGGCGCCAGGCCCATCGGGCATGCCTCGTCGATCTGGCCCATCCAGAGCAGGACCTTGGCCTTGCGGGCGAGCGTCGAGTCGGCCGTGCCCGTCACGGCCACAACCGGGACCTTCATCTTCTCCAGTTGCCCCAGGAGGCGGGTCACCTCGGCCGTCTCACCGCCGTATGACAGGATCAGGACGATGTCCTTGGGCCGCACGCGGCCCAGGTCGCCGTGAACAGCCTCCGCCGCGTGGAGAAAGTGGCTCGGCGTCCCGGTGCTGGCAAGGGTCGCGGAGATCTTCTGTGCGATAATGCCGGCCTTGCCGATGCCGCTCGTGATGACGTTGCCCTTACAGCGATAGAACATCTGTGCCGCATGGGCGAACTCGTCGCCGACGCGGGGGATCAGGCGTTTCAGGGCCGCCGCCTCGACCTCCAGCACGTTCCGCGCGTATGCCAGATCGACGGCAATACGGCGGCGAGTCTTTCGTTTAGCCATGTGAGAACCCTCCGACTCCGACACACAGCGGTTTGGGCGCCGGACCCAACCCGCGGGGGCCTGTAGTCTAATATGACAGCTCTAGATCGCAATTTGCGCGGCGGGTCTCTGTACCCGCTGCGCGAAACCTTGAAAGTAGTGCTGTCATACTAATGCCGCATCGCGCCCCCTGCAAGCCCCTTCATGGGGCGAGGGAATGCCAGTTATGGGCGCCTGATGCTCCTGTGGGCGAGGCATGCCTCGCCCCTACGTGACTGCGGGCGGAGCGCAACTGAAGCGGATACAGGGCCTGATTGTTATTGCTGGACGGCGCCTTGGTAGCGTATAAAATGTATGGATTCTCGGGTCAGGCCCCCAGGGAGGACAATCGTGCGATCTACTTGCCAGGGAGGAACGGTTCTCGCTGCCATGGCCGCAATCTTGCTGGCCATCGCCGCAAGCGGTGCGGACGCGGGTCAGGCGGCCCCGGAGATTCCGGGCCTGCCGGAGATTGCGCCTGCGCCCACCGCGCCGATCGGGTCGGTGCTGCCAGCCTCCGCACCGCCGGCGGCGCCTCCGGCCGCATCGTCGGCCGTGGCCCCTGCTGCGCCTGCCCCAGCGGCCCCTGTAACGGCCGCGCCGGCCGGCCCGCCCCTCAGCGACGCGGAGCACCTCGCCCGGGGTGATATCCAGTATGGCGGCGCGTGGACGCCGATCGACGCCGTCTTCAAGGGCTACTTGGCGGCACGGACGGAACTCCAGCCCATCGAGGCCAAACTCAAGACTGCCCGCGACGGCATCGTAGGGATCCAAACCCAGATGAACGTCATGAAGAACGAGAGCCTCCAGACGGAGCAGCCTTTCCGCAAAGACATAGCCAAGCAGATGGCCAAGCGGCGCGAGTTGGTGAAGGACTCCGAGGCGCAGCCGCCGCCGAAGCCCAAGCTCCTTCAGGTCCCGGTACAGCAGCGTCAGTATTCCTCCAACATGCACTCCCAGTATTCCAGCGGCAACTCGAACCAGTACGATCAGCAGCAGCAGCAGGAATGGCAGCGGCAGAGGGACCAGATCGACCGGGCCAATGATGCGGCACAAAAGAAGTACGCCCAAGACAGGGCCGACTGGAAGAAGGCCAAGGACACCGCCGACAAGGAACTGCCAAACGTCGATCAGGCCATCAAGGACTTCAAGGCAAAGATCGATCAGAACACCGCCGCGCTCACGACCCGGCAGGCGCCGCTGCTGGAGAAGGTCAAGGCCGCCAACGAGGATGCGCAGGCCATTGGCCGCCGGATCGAGGCCGTGCAGACCCGCCTGAATGCGCTGGCCGCGGCCCTCAACGCCGCGCCCGAAACCTTGCGACTCAAGTACGGTATCGTGGACTGGGAAGACGTGTTCCGGCCCCTGGCCGACATCGAGAAACAACTGGCCGAGGCGCAGGCGGAGATCAACCGCGTGTGCGAGCAGATGAAGGCCGAAGCGACGGCCGCCGGCCGGCCCCTCGCGGACAATTGGCGACATCCGCAGCAGGACCGCCTGGACGCCATGCGGGCGATGGTGGATCGCGCAAAGGCCGCGGCCCGGGCGGCAGGCTGAGCCGAGGCAGCGGGCCGCCACGATGCGACCTGGCGGTCAGCATGACAGCGCTACTTCCGCATTGTGCGCGGCGGGTCTCCCGACCCGCCGCGCAGCATCCGCTACAGCCGAGCGTGAACTGCTCTAGGGCCGGCGGCACACTCAACTACCAATATATATATCGCTGGAACTCGTTCCGATCGCGCGGCGGGAGTTTCTCCAGGTCCTCGATCAGGTAGCGGTTGTTCTCCAGGTCAACGAGCACCTTCCCCCGGCGCCCGTAGTCGAACGCCCGGTCATGCCGCCAGGGCACCAGGATGTCCGCGGGCCCCTTGTCCGTCTCGACCACCAGATTGACGAATCCGTGCTTCCATCCGACGCGGCGGATCTGCGTGATGGTGTGGACGAAGTACCGCCGCGCCAGGGCCTGGCGCACGAGACCTGCGTCCTCCTCGGGAAAGTCGCCGAGGTTCCGGATGACGCCGATCTCCACCTCCTCCTCGCCCGCCGTGTGAATGAGCGCGATATACTCGTCCGGATGCGCGACCGGAAAGGCGTAGGCCGCATACACGCCCCCGTAAATCCGCTCGTTCTTGACGGTCACGTGCAGCGCATCGTGGGTGCCGAGGTGGATGCGGCACATGTCGGGCGCCAGGAACCGGATCTCGGTCTGGTTCGGCTCGACGGCATCGGCGTTATTCTGTGCGGCGTCCATGGCTCATTTCTTTCGGTGCGAGAGGGCGTCGACGCTCGGTTCGCGCGACAGTTCCGTCTGGATCTTCACGAGGCGATGATACAGCCCGCCGCGGGCCAGAAGTTCCTCGTGGGTCCCCTGCTCCACGATCTGCCCCTTGTCGATCACCAAGATGCGGTCGGAGTTTTTCAGGGTGCTGAGGCGGTGCGCGATGGCGATGGTCGTGCGCCCGGCGGTCACGCGAGCCAGGGCTTCCTGGATGAGTTGCTCGCTCTCGGTGTCGACGTTGCTGGTGGCCTCGTCGAGGATCAGTATCCGGGGGTCGCAGAGGATCGCCCGTGCGATGCTGATGCGTTGCTTTTCGCCGCCCGACAGGCCCGCTCCGCGCTCGCCGATGTACGTGTCGTAACCAAGCGGGTGGCGCATGATGAACTTGTGGGCGTTGGCGGCCTTCGACGCGGCCAGCACCTCCTCGGCCGTGGCGTCGCGCCGGCCATAGGTGATATTGGCGTAGATCGTCCCGCGAAACAGGAACGGCTCCTGGAGGACCACGCCGACAGAGCGTCTCAGGTCGTCCATGTTGAGTTCCTGGACGTCGATGCCGTCAATCTCCACGCGCCCCTCGTCGACGTCGTAGAACCGCGCCAGGAGGTTGATGAGCGTTGTCTTGCCGGACCCGCTCTTGCCGACGATACCGATATGCTCGCCGGGCCGCACCTCGAACGAGACGTTCTTGATGACCGGCTCGTGGCGGCTGTAGCCGAACGTGACGTTCTCGAAACGGATGGCGCCTTGCGGCTGGGCCAGCCGTCGCGCTGTCACCGATTCGGTGATCTGAGGAGCCGTGTCGAGGATCTCGAACGTCCGCTGGGCCGCCGTAAAGAACCGCGTCAGCCAGTCCGTCAGTTGTGTCATGTGCGTCAGCGGGCCGTAGAACATGGCCAGGTATCCGATGAACGCCATGAGTTTGCCCAGGGTGAACGGGTCCGCATCGCCCCTGCTATGGATGACGTCGAGGCCGCCTACGTACCACACGATCGGGTTGCCGACGCTGAAAATGAGGCCCATTGCCGGGTTAAAAAGGCTTGTGGCATACTCGACCCGCCGTGCCGAGTCGCGCACGTACCGGTTCGAGCGGCTGTAACGGGTCTCCTCGCGCTCCTCCTGGCCGAACGCCTTGACGACGCGAATGCCCGAGAGGACCGAGTTGAGGGCGTTCATGAGGCGGCTCTGGGCGTCCCAGACGCGGAAGTACCGCGGATAGACCCGCCGCCAGTACATCGCACTGGCCAGAATCACCAGGGGCGCCGGCAAAAGCGTCCAGAGCGCAAGTTTCCAGGAGAGGCTGAAGAGCATCGCCCCCGTCACGATGACCACGACGATCTGGGCCAGAAAGCCCCCCGTCAGGTTCCGGATGAGTTCGTTGAAGACGGCGGTATCGTAGCCTGCGCGGCTGATGAGTTGGCCCACGCTGTGGCGATCATAGTAATCGACGCTCAGCCGTGTCAGCCGCGCCAGCACCTGGTCTCTCATGTCGCTCGTGATCTGCGTGCCGACGAGGCTCGACAGGCGACCGTTGATGCTGTCGCAGACGGCCCGCAGGATCAGGATGCCCGCCAGCCCCACAACCAGAAGCAGCAGGTGCCGCGTGGCGTGCCCCATCGGAATCGCCCCGGTGACCGCAGGGGTGATGACCTCGTCAATGAGGCTCTTGGTCAGGCGCGGCGGGATCATCAGGAGGCCGATGCTCATCAGCAGGATGGCGATCATGAGCATGGCCCAGCCCGCATACGGCCGCATCAGACGCACCACGCGCGACAGCACCGCCCCGCGGTCGATGCACCGGCGGCACAGGTCGCCCTTGAACTCCAGGGTCATCCCGCACTTGGGGCAACGGCGCGGGTTGTAATCATCTTCGGGGGTGACCGGCGGGACCTTGCCGGCAATCCAGACCTTGAGTTTCGCTACGACCTTGTGGAAAAGGTCGGCCCGCGCGTTCGAGAAGGCGAGGACCTCGACAAAGACGCCGTCTACGAGCGTTTCGAGGAACCCCCCGCCCACGCCCTGGCGAGTGCGCACTTCCTTGATGGCGCTGCGCGGAAGGCTGATGCGGACCGACCTCGGCCACCGCTCGCAAGGCCGGCCCACGGTGACCAGGCGGTCCTCCTCAACCAACAGGAAGACCTCTTCGTAGGCCCCGGCAAGGCCCAGGTCCGTGTTCGTGCGCAGCCAGGCCCTGTCGGGGTCTATGCCTTCGGACCTGATGAGCGCCGCAAGATCCGACGGAATGCTGCGGTAGAGAAATTCCGACCGACTGTCCGGCACGGGAGAAAGCCCCTCCCACCCACTGCTCACTTGGGAATCGGAATGACAATTGGCGCCGACGTCACCGGCGGGCCGCTCGGCGGCAGGTACCGGACCGCCAGCGTGACGACCGCGGACTTCGGCACGTCCTTGCCCCATCCGAGTTGAGCCATGTAGCCCCAGCCCGCCGGGCCGCGCATCTCATGCGTGCCCAACTCCTGCTCCGTATACTTCCATGTGCGGAAGGGCTGGGCCGTCTCCATGCCCTTGCGCGGCCGGCGCCCCTCGTACATCATGAACTCCAGCGTGCCCTTCACGAGCACCGGCTCGGCCCGGTCCGCCTGGTAAAGGAACACGTTGACTTGCACGCCATCGGGGCCGGCTATGTTGTCCCGGTTGACCGCCGCCGGAGGAACGAGCCACAGGTCAATGGCGTCCGCGTGGTCCACGGGCTTGGGGGCCGTCAGAGACACAACCTTGCGCGCCGGGCCGCAACCGGCCAGGACCGCCGCAACGAGTACAAGCGCCAGGCTGTAAAGTACGACTCGCCTCATTTCGCTTCTTCTTTCGGCTTTACAGCCGCGCGATCGCCGACTTCAGGGTCTCGATCGCAAGGTCCTGGTCCTTGGCCGACAGGCGGTTGTAGAACGGCAGCGCGATCGTCCGGGCCGCGATCTTCTCGGTCACCGGGAAATCGCCCGGCTTGAAGCCGAACTGCTCGCGGTAGAACTTCTGGAGATGGACCGGCGAGAAATAGTTGTTCGTGCCGATGCCGCGGGCCGAGAGGTGCGCCATGACGGCGTCGCGGTCCTCGGACGTGAACCGGTCGGCCAGCCGCACCACGAAGACGAACCACGAGATGCGCCCCTCGCGGTACGGCGCGGGCATCACGAGTTCCTCGACCTCGGAGAGTTTGCGGATGTATCGCTCGGCCACGCGCTGGCGGGCGGCGATGAACGTCTCGATCCGCGCCAGTTGCGTCAGGCCCAGCGCGCAGTTGATGTCAGCCAGCCGATAGTTGTATCCCAGCCGCGCGTGGGCCAGCCACCCGGCCTGCGGGTCGCGGCCCTGGTTGCGCATGCTCTTGGCGAGCATGGCCAGCCGATCGTCGTCGGTCACGAGCATGCCGCCTTCGCCGGTGGTCATCTGTTTGTTGGGGTAGAACGCGAACGTTGATGCGACGCCGAACGTGCCGGCCTTGCGGCCCTTATAGGTGGCACCGAGGGCCTCGCAGGCGTCCTCGACGACCGGCAACTTGTGCCGCCGGCCGATCTTCATCACGGCGTCCATCGGCATCGGCCGGCCGAAGATGTGGACGGGCATCAGCAGGCGCGTTTGCTTGGTGATCGCCGCCTCTATCTGTGTAACGTCCATGTTCCATGTGTCTTCGTCGATGTCCACGAACACCGGCGTGGCGCCCTCGAAGAGCGCGCAGTTGGAGGTGGCCACGAACGTAAACGGGCTCGTGATCATCTCGTGGCCGGGCCCAACGCCCAGCGCACGCACCACCAGGTGCAGCGCAGAGGTGCCGGAGTTGACGGCCACGGCGTGCTTAAGGCCCATATACTTGGCGAATGCCTTCTCAAACTCCACCAGCCGCGGCCCCAGGCTCAGGCGCGGCGACTTCAGGACCTTCACCACAGCGTCGATGTCGGCCTGCGAAATGTCCGGATTTGACAGCGGTACCCGTTCTTCAGACACAAGAACCTCCTCGTTGCCTCAGCAATCCCCCGTGTGCTACACCAGCGATGCTCATTTTCAGTATTCTATCGACTTTCCCTGCACGTCGGCTTCAGGTTCGACGCCGTAGAGACCCAGGATCGTCGGTGCAACGTCCATGATGTTCAGCCCTTCCAGTTGCCGCCCGCCGCCGGGGTTGGCCGGGTCGTGCATGACGAAGATGCCGTGATAATCGTGGTTGGCGTCGTCCGGGCCGGTGTCGTTCTCGAACGTGTGGACGGAGCCCATGCCGATCTGCCCGACGCTCCGCCAGTTCAGGTCGCCCCAGTACACGATGAGGTCCGGCGGCACGCCGTTGGTCTTGCGGTAAATCTCCTCCGGCTTGAGGACCCGCGTCCCGATGGGCCTGCCCTTCTCGTCCGGGATGGCCTCCAGCGCGTTTTTAAGTTCGTTGCGGACCTTCTCGTAATCCTTCTTCGGAATGATCCCTTGCGGCTCGCGGCCCTGGACGTTCATGAAGATGCGCGCGTAATAGCCGCCCTCGCCCCAGGCCCGCGTCCCGGCCCAATCGACCTTGCACTTGCCGAAGGGCGTCGGCCGGGCGGGCATTTCCTTCAGGGAGAGCCAGCCGCTCCGCACCATCCATTCATTGACGCATATTCCGCCGTCCATCTTCTTCGCCCCGTGGTCGCTGACCACGAAGACGACCGTCTCCGGCCCGAGCGTCTCCAGCAGCATCCCCATCCGCTCGTCCAGGAACTTGTGATAGTGCCGGATGCAGTTCTCGTACGGGTTCCCCGCCACGTACTTCGGGTGGGCCGGGTCGGTGTGCGACCAGAACCCGTGATACAGCCGGTCGGGGCCCATGTCAACCATCATAAAAAAGTCCCAGTCGCGGGTCTCCAACAGGTGCTCGGCCACGCGCATCCGCTGCTCGGTCATCTTGTAGACCTGGTTCATCAGGTACTTCTTGTCGTCGGTCCGGAAGTCCTTGACGTCCAGCAGGTACTCCTGGCCGCGCAGCAGGCCGTTGACCTCCGCCTTCAACTCCGGCGGATACGTGAACTGGCTCTCGACGCTCGGCGTCAGGAAGCACGTGACCAGTTCGCCGTTCATCGGTTTGGGCGGGTACGTCTGCGGCACGCCGATGACGATACTGTGCAGGCCCTCGCGCCCCAGTCGCTCCCACACGCGATCGCGCTTGACGGCATCGCTCATCGCAAACGTCAGGCCGTCGTACGAGTAGTCCTTGCGGTTCCGGAACCCGTAGAACCCCAGCGTCCCCGCGTCAACGCCCGTCATCATCGCCGTCCACGCAGGCACGGTGATGGGCGGGTCGGTGCTCTTCAGTCGTCCCCACACGCCGGCCTCCATCAGGCGCTTCAGGTTCGGCAGTTCGTCCCGATAGCGGTCGAACACCAGTTGCGGCGTGGCACAATCCAGGCCGATGACGGCGACTTTGCGTTTGGGCATCATTGGCAGACGTCACCTTAGCATGTAGGCCGGGGCAACGCCCCGGCGTTTTTTCATGTCGTAATTTTCAACTCTACTTCACCGCAAGGCGCTGCCGCACAGCAACGCGCACGCGCCGTGCCGCTTCATGCATGCGGCGGGCCTCGGCCTCGTCCGGCTCATACAGGTCGGCCGGATATCGCGTCCCGATGGCGTGAGCGGTCAGGGCATGACACTCCTCCTCGATCACCTCCAAGCCGGGTTCCAGGTCCATGCACTCCGTCAGCAGCGCCACCAGGTCATGCGTCTTCGGCGGGATCCGGCCCCGCGACACCAGCAGGGCTTTCAGATACTTTTCCGCCGCCTGCTGGGCATGGAAGCATACGGTGTCCCAGGGCACTTCGCGCGAAGCCATGTTGTTCTCGATGTTCAGCAGGTCGCCTTCCGCCTTGGCCACCCATGCCTCCCAGTTCGATTCAGGGCCGCTCATACAGCACCTTGCCTTCCGCTTCGACGACCGACACCAGCGTTCCGGTGACGGCCCGCAGGCGCTGGACCTCCTCCGGAGTGTAGACCACCACGTCCAGCGACCACCGGCGGCGGCCGAAGAGGCGACTGATCTGCATGACCCGCTCCGGCGGCGAGGCTGACGTCTCCATTTCCACAAGCAGGTCCACGTCGCTATCGGCATGGGCATCGCCGCGGGCGTAACTGCCAAACAGCACCACGCGCCGAGGGTGAAAACGCTCCACGATCGCGTCCACAACCTCCCCGATCTGCTCCGTTCCCATCCGGGCCTCGCGGATCATCGCACACCCGCCTTTCGTGGCTCACTCATACGCCGCGCATACCCCGCGCTTCCCGCCGTCGGTCTTTCCGGTTCCCCGTTCCCGCCGTTCATTAGTCAAGGTACCCCAGCGCCTTCAACCTCTTGCGTATCGCCTCGACCTCGCGGGCCGTCAGCCCTTTCTGCTGCGCCAACTGCCCGCCGGCCGCAAGGTCGCGCATGACATACACGATGAACTCCGTCACCGACCCGAATCCGGTCCCCTTTATCATACCCACAAGCCGCCCGTAGAGTTCCCGGGGAATCTTTATGGTGACCTTGTCACGCCCCTTGGGCATCGCTCGCCTCCTGGCATTCTAACCCCGCCCTCAGGCCTGGCGGGCAAACTTTGAACCTTTGAACTTTCAACTTTGAACTTTGAACCTTGAACCTCTTAACACTCCCCTGACACTCCAACTAGAATACCGCCGCGCGGCAGGAAGTCAAACGCCCTCTGCCGCGTGCCGCCGGGGCCTGGCCGCAGATCGTTGGCCGACAGGCCCCTTTGGGCAAGCCCGACCGGCCGCTGAAGAAGGAGAGATTGGTACGTGTTCCCCGAAATGCGGAGTTTCGGCTGGAAGTTCGACGCCGCCGGGGCGATAATCGGCGCGCCGATCACAGGCATAGGACAAAAGGGGGTTGCCATGGACAAAGGTGCGCATTTTTACAAAACGGATTTCCAGGTGCATTCGCCGCGGGACCGCAACTGGACGGCAGCAGACGGAACCACCGTGCCGGTCTCAGGCCGGCCGACAGCCGATGGTGCGCGTCTGGCTTTTGCGCAGAGGCTTGTGTGCGAGTGCCGGAAGCTCGGCATAACAGCACTAGCCATAACTGACCACCACGACATGACCTTTGTTCCATTTTTCCAGTTGGCAGCACAACAGATTTCGGAGGCTTCGGCGTCTGGCATTGTTCTGACAACCGATGTGGCGGATCCGTTGAGGCAAGACCCCGTGGTCTTTCCCGGTGTAGAGGTAACGATAGCGCAACCCCTCTGTCAAACACTTGTTCTGCTAGACGCAGAATGCCTGCCCGAAACTCAATCGCAATTACTGGAGGCAATCGGCGTCGGCGGCTCGATCGCTGCAACGCCAGTTGGCCCCAATCCCGTGGCGATTGACACAAGCTTGGATGGTCTTCGCGACAGAATCGACAAGTATGCCTCTGGAAGGCTCAAGGGACGCTACATTATTATCCCACATGTAACTTGCCCGAGTGCCCATAAATCGATTCTGACGACGAGTACCCACAACGACTATGCTAAGATGCATTGTGTGGCCGGGTATATTGAGAAAGACTGGGCTGAACAGACGCGCAAGGAAGTGCTGGATGGCAGGTGCAGTACCTATGGCAACCGGGCCTTGGGGGTTTTTCAGACTTCAGATTCTCGCCGCGAGGACTTTCGCTACCTCGGTTGCCGTACTACTTGGGTGAAGATGGCTGAACCGACCGCTGAGGCGCTGCGCCAAGCCTGTCTCGCGAGGCAGTCGCGCATATGGCAGACGCCGCCCGTCTTGCCTTCCCGCTGGATTTCTCGCATCGAAGTCTCGGACAGTACATTCATGGGGACAATTGACTTTGAGATGAACCCGCAGTTCAACGCGCTTGTCGGTGGCCGCGGAACAGGTAAATCTACGATCCTCGAATATCTGCGGTGGGCAATGCAGGACCAGCCGGTCGAATATGATTCCGATATAAACATCAGCGACGGCGTCGACAGAAAGAGGCGGCTGATTCAGGAAACGCTTGAGACAGTTGGTGCCCACGTCGCCGTTCACTGGTCCCTTGATGGCATTCCTCACGTTGTGCGGCGCAACTCGCTGACTAAGGAGATCACGCTGCAGATCGGCACGGAGGCCGCGGCGCCAGCAACGGCGGAGGACTTGCGGCATCTCCTGCCAATCAGGGCGTATAGCCAGAAGCAGTTGTCAAGCGTGAGCATCCGCACCGCCGAACTTCAGCGATTCGTTGAGCAACCGATTCAGGAGGAACTGGCGAAGCTTGAGGCGAAGATCGAACAAAAGCGAGTGTTGATTCGGGATCTCTACGGGAAAATCCTGGCGCGCAAAAAGGTTGAACGTGACCTTTCTGCGGCTAGGACCTTGCTCCTTTCTGCCCGGGAGCGCGCCAACGCGATACAGAAGTCGTTGCCCAAGTTGAAGGAGGAATCTGAAAAAGCCATCACTGAGCACGCCGCGCGGCTTCGGGAGCGGCAGATGAAGGAATCGCTGGAGCAGGACCTGACTAGCGCAGCCGAAAGTATGGCCGACACAGAGCGAACGCTTCTCAGCCTTCCGCAGGAACTGCCAATCGGCCCGGACAGTCCGCAGGTCAACATTTTGCAGGCGGCGCATCTAGAAGCAAGCGAGTTGATAGCCTACGCGGTGAATAGTGTCAAGGGCGCGCGCAAGGTGCTTGTCGACGGCTCCATAGAGATGGCCGGGCGGCTGAAGACCTGGCAAGCCAATCAGGAGGCGCATGAACGGGCCTATACGGCGGCGCAGGAGGAATCCGCCGCCAGCAAGGTGCAGATGGCGCAACTGCGCGACCTGCGGACGCAGGAGGCCGAGAAACAGAAGGAGGTGACCGGCCTTGAGCGGGAATTCGGCGCGCAAGCCGATGCGGAAGCGGAGTTTGCCGGGTTGTTCGATTCCTGGGTTGAGCTTCACCGCCGCCGCGGGGATGCCCTTGAGGACCAGTGCAACCGGCTGGCGACGATGTCCGACGGCGAGATTAGGGCTGACCTTGTCCGCGGCGCAGACATCGAGGACGCGCTCGCGAAGATGAAGGAAGCCATCAAGGGCGCGTATATTTCTCAGGACAACTGGGAATTGCTCGGGAAGTCCATTGTCGATGGTGGGGCAGCGGTCGAGAAATGGCGCACGTTGATGATGGAACTGCGGCCCCTCGCCGAGACGAATGCCGAAGATTTACCGCCCAATGCCGTCCCCGAAGGGTTGGCGTTCTGGAGCCTGACAGACAAGCAGAAACGGGCCCTGGTCGAGAAACTGCAGCCCAACACGTGGCTAGACATTGCCCTCACGACACTGAGGGACGTGCCGCGGTTTTTCTACAAGACGGCGGACAAGGAGATACTCTTCGAGAAGGCATCCGCAGGACAGCAAGCCACCGCACTGCTGAAGGTGTTGCTCAGCGAAGGCGGCGGCCCCCTGATTATTGACCAGCCGGAGGAGGACCTGGACAACGCCGTCATTGAAACGGTGGTGACACTTATCTGGGCGGCGAAGCAAAAGCGGCAGATTATCTTCGCCAGCCACAATGCAAACCTCGTTGTGAATGGCGATGCAGAATTGGTTGTCCACTGCGACTACGCCTCCGATGGCGATCACAGCCAGGGCGAAATCAAACACCAGGGGGCCATCGATGTCAGAGACATCAGGGATGTCATCACGAAGGTAATGGAGGGCGGAGAGAAGGCATTTAATTTGAGGCGGCAGAAATATGGGTTCTGATCGGAGCGATGGGGGGCGATACCCATATTCGCCTATGATGTTCTCGTTCCATGCCCCGGCTGCCAAGCCGCTACCACGGCATGGGCGGCCACGTAGGGCCGCCCCTACGACGGCGCGATGAACGGGGCCCCTGTAGGGGCAGCCCTGCGTGGCTGCCCGCCGTTTCGCTGCCGCGCATAAGGCATACCAGGCCCCGCCCCTGCATCCCGCAGCATGCCGCGGGCTTGTATTCCCACCGCACCATCCCGCGGCAGTGCCGCGGGCTTGTCGCCGGTTTCCTGGTCCCCGGCCTGCCCGCCTTTGGCGGGTTCCCGCCGTTCGCATCCCGGCCCGCCTAGGCCCGTAGCGCGGGGGTTTATCCCCCGCGTGGTCCACACGCGGGGCACAAGGCCCCGCGCTACGGTGCGTAAGCCCGGTTGCCGTGCCCCCCGCTGCCCGCCTCGCCGTGCCGTTTCTTGTCCAATCCTTCCTCAGCGTTCAGCGGTTGACGGCAGTTCAAAGTTCAAGGTTCAAAGTCAAAGGCAGTTCCGGTTCCCGATTTCCGACTCCCGCCGTCGTCTTTTCGCCTTCCTGTTCCCCGGCCTGCCCGCCAGGCCTAAGGGCGGGTTCCCGCTTCCCGCCTCTGCGGCGTGAGGCCCCTGTTGCGCCCTCCGGCCGACTGCCAAAATGGCAGTCCTCGGCCGCGAAACCCGAATCCAACCTCGTTGTGTGTGGCATGGCCACGGTATACCGCCGGTTGGGGGGGCGAACCACCCGAAATCAGGGACAGCGCCAACGCCGTCCGGACCCCCGGCCCCGCCCGGCGAAACCGACTGGCGCTGTCCCTGATTGTTCTGGGGGCGCCGGAAGGGGTGTCGGAGAATCCTTACTGTCTCGGTAGGATATATTATAGTATATAACCGCGGGTGTCAAAACCGCCGCGCGCGGCTTAAAAAGGTATCAAGTTCCGATCAAAAACGCGTAAGAAGTGTCAAAAACCAGTAAAAAACACCCTTACCCATCTTACCAAACGGCCAAAAAACGGCCTTGGCGCTAGCGCCAATGGGGTTTTGGACCTCGCGCGGCTCAAAAAACGCCCGTTTTCGCCCTCCGGTATATACTAAAGTGAACGCGATACGTTTTGCTACTATAGGATATAAAGGCGGGAACCGGGATTCGGGATTCGGCAACCGGGAAACTTCAAGAGCCCGCGGCACATTTAGCCGGCGACCTCGGTCGCCGCGCGCCGTCGGAAATCGCGGCCCCGGGAACCGGCCTCAAGATCCGCGCGTCGCCCCCCTACCCCCTGAAGTACAAGTACGCCGCAAGGATCAGCGCCAGCACGGCGCACGAGGCGATAACGTCCCACTTGTTCCAACTGGCCCGCGACGTGGCCCGGTCGGCGGCGGAGGTCGTGGCGAACGTCAGGCCGTTGATCTTCTCCTCCGGCGGCGGGGCGCCGGCGCGGCTGACCGCCACCATCACCCCCACGCACACCAGGAAGATCAGCAGGCTGAAGTACTGGAAGTACATGTTGTTGACGATCCAGAGGAGCGACCCGGCCTCGTAGCCTTTCTCGAACCCCGCCAGGCCCAGCGTCACCGGCGTATCCACCGCCAGCCGGAACACACCCAGCGCGAAGCCGACCACCAGGGCCGCAAGGCAACCCTTCGCGGTCGCGCGCTTCCAGAAGATGCCCAGAAAGAACACCACGAAGATCGGCGGCGCCAGGTACCCCTGCACCGCCTGCAAATAATGATACAGCCCCTGGGCGCCCTTGATGACGGGAATCCATGCGATGCCGATGAAGACCATGATCGTGGTTGCCACGCGGCCGATCCAGACCAGTTGGTGCTGCGTGGCGCGCGGCCGGAACTTCTGGTAGAGGTCCATCGTAAAGAGCGTGGAACTGGCGTTGAACGCCCCCGCCAGCGAACTCATCAGGGCCGCCAGGAGGCCCGCCACCACGATCCCCCGCACCACCGGCGGCAGCACGTACGCCACCAGCAGCGGAAAGGCCGCCTGGCACGTCTCGCGGTTGGCCTTGCCGGTGGAATCCACGAGGCCCGCCAGTTGCGGCACTTTGCCGCTCACGGCCAGTGCGTAACAGACCATGCCGGGGATGATGAAGACGAAGACGGGCAGAAGTTTCAGGAACCCGGCGAAGATCGTGCCGCGACGGGCCTGGCGCTCGCTCGGCGCACCCAGGGCCCGCTGCACGATGTACTGGTCGGTGCACCAGTACCAGAGACCGATGATCGGGGCGCAGAAGAGCATGCCCAGCCACGGATAGTTGCCGTTGAAGTACCACGCGATGCGGGTCTTCTCCATCACCGGCGCCCAGGTGCCTTCCATGCCGGCGGGGACGAGCGGTTTCCATAGGTTAAACATGTCGGACGGCAGCGCCTCGCGCAGTCCGCTCCAGCCGCCGATTTCGACCAGGCCGAAGACCGTTACAAGGATGGAGCCGAAGACGAGGATGATCGTCTGGGCCGCATCGGTATAAGCGACCGCCCGCATTCCGCCCGCCACCGTGTAGAGGCCCGTCATGATGACGACCGCCAGCGACCCGATCCAGAAACTGTCGAGCGCGACGAACCCGAGGTCCAGGTGCAGTTCGGGCAGCAGCGTTCCGAAAACCACACCGCCGGCGAAGATGCCCACGGCCATCTTCGTCAGCACGTAGGCCACCAGCGAGATGACCGAGAGCACCCAGCGGGCCGTCGGCGAGAACCGCCGCTCCAGGAACTCGGGCATCGTATAGACCATCGAACGCATGTAGAACGGAACGAACACCCAGCCCAGCACCAGCACGCACCAGGCGTGCAACTCGTAGTGGGCCATCGCCACGCCGTCGGTCGCGCCCGACCCGGCCAGGCCCACCAGGTGCTCCGATCCGATGTTGGAGGCGAAGATCGACGCCCCGACGACGAACCACCCCAGGTTTCGCCCCGCCAGGAAGTAGTCGGAGGCCGTGTCCTTGTTCTTCCGGATGACCCACCACGAGATCCCCAGGAGAATCCCGAAGTAAGCCGCGATCATCAGCCAGTCCCACGATCCCAAAGCCCCCGTGGCACCGCTCGCCGCTAGAAACATGACGTGGTTCATGGCTGTCCTCTCCAAGGCCCGGAGCCGGGCGACCGACCGGCGGAGAGGATAGCCTCTGCCGCGCGGCGAATCCAGAAATATTGAGCCGCGCGGCAAAGGCAACGGCTTTAACCGCCGAGAACGCTGAGTACGCAGAGGGAGCATTGGGCGAAAAGAGGCAAACGGCTTTGACCGCTGCAACCGCCGAGAACGGTCGCCACGGCGACTAAACTCCGAACGCGGATTGGGCGAGAAACGGCCGTTAACTTGAAACTTGAAACTTGAAACTGTCATTCCTTGGCCGTTAACTTTGAACTTGAAACCTTGAACTTGAAACTGTCTTTCTCTGGCCTGGGTCGGGATTGGGGATGGGGCTTTGACTTCGGACCTGCTTGCCGGCGGGATGGCATGGGACCGGCCTGCCGTCTCAAGCCGGGCCGTCACGTCGATCCCGTATCCTGTCCCAGGGAAAATATGGGTAGCCTCCCCCTCCCCGGAACAGGGAAGTGTGCCTGACGTTATGACTTGCCCTTCTCGTCGGGCTTGCGGAAAGCCGCCTCCTTCCTGAAAAGAAGAACTTCGCTGGAATTCTGGCCGTTAACCTTCCAGCAGATCCTGTAGGTTCCGGGTTCTGCCAGCGAGCCAGTAACCAACGGATTCCCAACGGGATACTCCCATTCTTTGGATTCCCCTGGCTGCAAGATGCTGGAGGTCTTAGGCACGGGCATCCCAAAATACTCGGGGTGAATAATGCAGTTAACTTCCCTACCATCAGGCTTGGTTACCATAGGGTAGTTCGCCGGATGTTCAAAACGCTCCACCGTAACCGGCTCTTTGCCGGCGTTGGTCGCACGAAAAAGCAACGTTGCCGGCGTCTTGTCGAGCAGCACAAGGATTTCCAGCCGCAACGGCCCGGCCGCGCTGTCTTTCTTCTTGGCCGGCAAGTTCGCATCCTGAGATACTGCTCCTATCGACAGCGATATGATAACCAGAAGCGCGCTGACCAGAACAAACCCAATCTGGAGAGTCTTGCGATACAACATTCGAGGCTCCTTTCGCTTAGCGTGGGTCGGCTGCTCGTCGGACTTCGTAACAGTGGTCGCGACAGAACTCAGTGATTCCATTCTCGGGATTCTCCCCATAGCACATAATGCACCCATCTGAATTATCATGATTCATAACTTGCACACCCTGGTCCACATGCCCACCCGTGGCCACGAATTGATTTCAGGGGACACAATACCGATATTCTCATTGCCCTTTCCTTGGTCGGCCGGGGCGCTAGGCGGCGCGACCGTCAATACAAAATTGGTATTGCGTCCCCCCCGAATCCCCACCACGAGATCCCCAGGAGAATCCCGAAGTAAGCCGCGATCATCAGCCAGTCCCACGAGCCCAAAGCCCCCGTGGAACCGCTCGCCGCTAGAAACGTGACGTGGTTCATGGCTGTCCTCTTCAAGGCCCGTAGCCGGGCGACCCGCGAAGAGGATAGC